>CANRKA010000014.1 GCA_947631025.1 uncultured Clostridia bacterium
AAAAAATCATAGCAAAGCTATGATTTTTTTATATTCTTACAGGAAAAGCTCGAAAAGGTAGATGCAATGTAGGGGCGTCCATTGGACGCCCGCAAATTATAAAAATTATTTTTTTTTATTCATTTAATTTTATAAAAATAATAAGAAATACAATAGAAATTTTTCATTAACATTTTTTTATTTTTATTTTAATATATAATGACAAAATAAAAATCATATGTTATACTATGCAAAAGAAAAGGAGGAGAATTATGACTTTAATAATAGTTTTAATTGTTGTAGCATTAATAATATTATGGGTTATTGGTGTTTATAATGCTTTAGTTAGAGCAAGACAAAAAGTAAGAAATAGTTGGAGCCAAATAGAAGTACAATTACAAAGAAGATTTGATATGATACCAAATCTAGTAGAAACAGTAAAAGGTTATGCTAAACACGAAAGTGGAGTATTTGAAAAGGTAGCTGAGCTTCGTACTGCATGGGCAAATTCAAAAACAGTTTCAGAAAAAGCTGAAATAGGAAATCAATTAAGTGATACATTAAAAACAATTATGTCTGTTTCTGAAAATTATCCAGAATTAAAAGCAAATCAAAACTTTATTCAACTACAAGAACAAATACAAGACACAGAAAATAAAATATCTTATTCTAGACAATTCTATAATGACAGCGTAACAATGTACAATACTAAATTAGAAGTATTTCCTAACAATTTAATTGCTTCAATGTTTGGATTTAAACCAGAAACATTATTTAATGTAGAATCTGAAGAAGCAAGAAAAAATGTAAATGTTAAATTTGACTAAAAGTAAATAAAAAATAATTTAAAAGACCGATATTTTATATCGGTCTTCTTTAACTTTATTGTTCTGCTATTTCTATTGCAAAAATGCATAATTTGAGGTATAATTTGCAATGAAAAATTAGATTAACAAATAAAAAAATAATATTTTATGCAAAAGAATAATAAAATGTAATAAAAAATGAAACAAGGAGCAATTGTAATGTCTGTAGAAAAAGTAGAAGGGCAAGAAAAAGTAATATTACAAAAGAAAAATAATATATACATAATTATTACTATGGTTTTTTCTATATTCTTTTTAATACTTTTTGCTATATTTTTAGGCATATCGCAAGTAAATAAAAACAGCGATAAGATTATTTCGGGAGTATATATAAAAAATATATATGTCTCTGGTCTAAATAAAGAGCAAGCAATTAAAAAAGTTACAAAAGAGTTGGACAAATACATGGATGATAGTGTTGTTTTAAAGCATGGAGAAGAATATAGTACAGAAATAAGCTTAGAGCAATTAAATGCTACCTTTGATGTAGAGTCTGCAGTAGATGTAGCATATAACTATGGTAAAAGTAGAAATCCTTTTAAGGACGGCTTTGATATTATAAAAATTATGGTATCAAATATTAGTATAGATCCTAAATTAAGCATAGATGAAGAAGGCTTAAAAGCTAAACTAAGTGATATTTCTTCGCAATTGCCAGATACAATAGTACAAAGCACCTATTATATTGAAGGAGATAAACTAATTGCAACAAAAGGTAAAAAAGGTTATATGGTAAATAGCAATAAAATGTTTCAAATTTTAAAAGAAGATATACAAAAACTAAGATTTATAGATACAATATATGAATTAGAAACAATTGAAGTTGAGCCTGAAGAAATAGATATAGAGAAAATTCACAATGAAATATATAAAGAGCCAGTAAATGCTTATTATAAAACAAATCCTTATACAGTTTACCCAAGTGAGGATGGTATAGACTTTAACATAGGAATAGAAGAAGCGAAACAATTAATAAATGAAGAACATGAAGAATATGTAATTCCACTTAAAATAATTAAGCCAGAAGTAACAACAAATATGATAGGAGAAGAAGCCTTCCCAGATTTAATTTCGAGCTTTTCAACAACATATAATGCAAGACAAAAAGACAGAACAACAAATTTAAAATTGGCAGCAGAAAAAATAAATGGTACTGTATTAATGCCAGGAGAAACATTTTCATATAATACAGTTGTAGGAAAAAGAACTATAGATGCAGGTTACAAAGAAGCTCAAATATATGTAAGTGGAAAAGTAGTAGATGGATTAGGTGGTGGAATATGCCAGGTTTCTACAACATTATATAATGCAGCATTATTTGCAAATTTGGAAATAGTAGAAAGAAGTAATCATCAATTTATTCCGTCATATGTTGGAGCAGGAAGAGATGCAACAGTTGTATATGGTGCAATAGACTTTAAATTTAAAAACACAAGAAATTATCCAATAAAAATAGTATGCTCTGTAGAAAATGGACAATGCAATTTCTGGCTATATGGCTTAAAAGAACAAACAGAATACGAAGTACAAGTGTATGCAAATGTAATAAGCAGAAGCGGTACAGCAATAAAAAGTAAAACATACAGAACAATAAAATTAAATGGGCAAGAAATAAAAACAGAATTATTATCAGCAGACACATACAAGGTGCATTAAACATAAAAAATGTAAAACAATGTAGGGGCATGGTATCGCCCTTACCTAATAAAAAAAGGAGTAGGAAATGTATTTAATAGTAGGTCTTCGGAAACCCAGAAGAAAAATATAATAAAACCAGACATAATATGGGATTTAATTCAATAGATAAAATATCAGAAAAATACCAAATAAAAATAGAAAAAGCAGGATTTGAAGGATTATATGGAATAGGTAGTATTTATGGAGAAAAAGTAATTTTACTAAAACCTCAAACATATATGAATTTAAGCGGAATATCTATTTCACAATTAGCAAATTTTTATAAAATAGATACACAAAATATTATAGTTATATATGATGATATGGATATAGATGTAGGAAAAGTAAAACTTAGGAAAAAAGGTGGGCCAGGGTCTCATAATGGAATGAAGTCGGTTGTAGCAGAGTTAAACTCAGAAGATTTTATAAGAGTACGAATAGGAATAGGAAAGCCAACATATAAAACAGATATAACAAACTATGTAATAGGAAAAAATATTCCAGAAGAAGAATATGAAATTTTAGAAAAGTCAACTAAATATGCAGCAGAAGCAACAATAGAAATTATAAAAAATGGAATAAATACTGCAATGAACAAATTTAATTAAAAATGGCAAAAAATAAATATTAAACAATAAAGGAGAACCAAATGCAAGAAATATTAATAAACAAAGATGAAAATAACAATAAGACAATAGCAATTGTAGAAAACGGTATATTAATAGAAAAATATATAGAAAAGGAAGATAAAACAAGACTAGAAGGAAATATTTATTTAGGAAAGGTAGAAAACATATTAAAAGGAATGCAAGCTGCTTTTATTAATGTTGGAGAAGGAAAAAATACATTTATACACTTAAAAGATATATTACCTAAAATAGATATAACTAAAGAAGAAAAAATAGATATATCTAATTATGATATAAAAGACAAATTAAAAGCAGGACAACCTATTTTAGTTCAAGTAAAAAGAGATAGTACAAGCCAAAAGGGACCTAGAGTTTCTACACATATTAGTTTAGTTGGAAGATACATTGTTCTAATGCCAGAAACAGAAATAATAACAATATCACAAAAGATTGAAGATAAAAAAGAACAAGAAAGATTAAAAAAAGAAGTTAAATCTTTATTGCCTAAAAATTTTGGTGTAATTATTAGGACATCAGCATATAAAAAAGACAGTGAAAAAATACAAAAAGATATAAAACAATTACTAAAAAGATGGGAAAATATATTAAAAAAATCTAAAAGCGAAAAGTATCCAATATGCCTAGAAAAAAGCAATGGAATTACAAGAAAAATAATAACAGATTTAATAGACAGTGAAATTTCTAGAATTATAGTTAATAATAAAACTTATTTTGAAGAAGTAAAAAAAATATTAGAAGAATTTGAAAATACATCTATAAAAGTTTGTATGGAAAGTGGCGATATATTAGAAAAATATGACATACAAAAACAAATTGAAAAAAGTGAAAACAGAAAAGTATGGCTTAAATGTGGAGGATTTATAACTATAGATAAAACAGAAGCATTAATTGCAATAGATGTTAATTCTGGAAAATATATAGGAAAAGATAACTTAGAACAAACTGTTCTAACAGTTAATAAAGAAGCAAGTGTAGAAATAGCAAAACAGCTTAGATTAAGAGATATGGGCGGAATAATAATAATAGATTATATAGATATGGAAAAAGAAGAAAGCAAACAAGAAGTAATAAAAGAGCTACAAGAAAATCTTAAAAAAGATAGGTCAAAAACACAAATATTAGAATTTACAAAATTAAATTTACTAGAAATGACAAGAAAGCACATGTTTAGTAATGAATAAATCTATAATATTTATTCAATTATGTATAGGGTTTGGCGCACTATTACATATATAAACATTAAATAAAATATCAAACAATAATAAAAGAGGTAAATAAAAATGAAAGTAGGATTTATATCATTAGGTTGTAGTAAAAATTTAGTAGACACAGAAATGATTATAGGATTATTTAAGAAAAACAAATTTGAAATAGTAAACAACCCAAAAGAAGCTCAAATTATTGTAATTAATACATGCGGATTTATAGAACCTGCTAAAGAAGAAGCAATAAATACTATATTAGAAATGTCAGAGTATAAAAAGCTAAAGTGCAAATATTTAATAGTAATGGGTTGTTTAGTACAAAGATATAAAAAAGAACTAGAAAAGGCACTGCCAGAGGTAGACTTATTTTTATCTATAGACGAATACGAAGATATATGGGACAAAATAATAAATACCATAAAGCAAGAAGAAAAAAGTTATAAAACATTGGACTTTTTAGATAGAGAAATTAGCACAGGAAAAAATATGGCATATTTGAAAATAGCAGAAGGATGTAGTAATAGATGTACATATTGTGCCATTCCGTACATTAGAGGACCATATGTTAGTAGAAAAATGGAAGATATTTTAAAAGAAGCAAAAGACTTAGCTAAAAAGGGAATAAAAGAATTAGTAGTAATTGCTCAAGATACAGGAAGATATGGTATAGATTTATATGGCAAGCCACAATTAGATATTTTACTTAGTAAGCTATGTAAAATAGATGGTTTTGAATGGATACGCTTTTTATATACGTATCCAGAAACAATTACAGACAACTTAATTCAAGTAGTTAAAAACAATAATAAAATTTGTAAATACTTCGATATTCCAATACAACATATTTCTAATCCTATACTTAAGAAAATGAACAGAAAAAGTAATGAAGAAGAGATTACAAATTTAATAAAAAAAATAAGGAATGAAATTCCAAATGTAATTATAAGAACATCTTTAATTGTTGGTTTTCCAGGAGAGACAGAAGATGATTTTAGAAAATTATATTCTTTTGTTAAAAATATAAAATTTGATAGAATGGGAACATTTATGTACTCTAAAGAAGACGGAACACCTGCAGAAAGATTACAAAATCAGATTCATGGAAACACAAAGAAAAGCAGATATAATAAAATAATGAGTTTGCAAAAACAAATATCAGAAAGCCTTGGAAAAGAAAAAGTAGGAAAAACATATAAAGTTTTAGTAGAAAATATGTCTTTTGATAAAAAGTATTTAATAGGTAGAACATATATGGATGTTCCAGATGAAGATGGAGTTGTATATATAAAAAATTCTTGTAATGATAGCCTAATAGGACAATTTGTTAATGTTAAAATTACGGATTATAAGGATTATGATTTAATTGGCGAAGTACAAAAATAAAAAATTTTAAATTGTTATTTTTTGTTTTTTAAAAATATATAAAGGCGATATAAATAAATAAAGTAAGATAAAATTAATATGCTTAATACTAAATTAAATGTTACTTGACAGAACTATATAAATAATATAAAACTAAATATGAAATTTGAGCAAAGAAAGGAAGAATAAAAATGGAAAAAGTACGTGGATTTGAAGTAGCAAAAGGATTTGAAGATAAAAACATAAACCTACCAGTAAGAAAAACAAAATATTCAGCAGGTTATGATATAGAAGCAGCAGAAGATACTATAATTCCTGCTTTTAAAAGAGGAATGAAACCAACATTAATAAAAACGGGAATTAAGGCTTATATGGCAGATGATGAGGTTTTAATTTTAGCTAATAGAAGTTCTAACCCAGGGAAAAAAGGATTAATTTTAGCAAATAGCATTGGTGTAATAGACAAAGATTACTATGGAAATCCGGATAATGATGGACATATAATGTTTGCTTTTTACAATATAAAAGATGAAGATGTAGAAATAAAAAAAGGAGATTGTATAGGACAGGCAATTTTCCAAAAATACTTAACAGTAGATAATGATATTGCCCAAGGAGAAAGAACTGGAGGATTCGGTTCTACAAACAAATAAAAAATTTTATGTAATTTTCGTTGCCAAAAGCTTTGACTTTTGGCAATTTTTGTAGTATAATAATTGTATTGGAAAAATAAGGTAGACATTTTTGAAAGGAGTGACCTTAATTGTTTAATATAGGTGATAAGGTAGTATACCCAATGCATCGGAGCAGGGGTTGTAGATTCAATCGAAGAAAAAGATATATTAGGAGAAAAACAAGCATACTATATTCTTAAAATGCCAGGTGAAGTTAAGGTTATGGTACCAACTTCTAAAGCAGAAGAAATTGGTGTTAGAGGAATTATAGATAAAAGTGCTGCAGAAAAAGTATTTGGAGTATTAGAAACAAATGAAACAGAAATGTCTATGAATTGGAATAAACGTTACAGAGATAATATGGACAAAATGAAAAGCGGAGATATATACGAAGTCGCAGATGTAGTTAGAAATCTTAGCTTTAAACAAAAAGAAAAAGGATTATCTACTGGAGAAAAGAAGATGCTTAACAATGCAAAACAAATTTTAGTTAGCGAGTTAGTTTTAACAGAACATGCATCTCAAGATGAAATTGAAGAGATTGTTGAAAATAAAATTAATACATCTTTTGAAGAATTTAAAGTACATAACGAAGTCGATATATCTTCAATGAGCGATACAATAGTTAAAAAATTTATTCCATTTGATGGAACAACAAATGTTTAAAAAAAATGAGGCGAATATATCTCCTCATTTTTTTACGCAAGTTTAAAATAAATATAAAACTATATTATAGTAGTTGGTATTATTAACAAATCCAAATATAAAAACAAATTAACATAAAAGAAGGATTTAATGCAAATCTGTCGAATAATAATATATAATAAAAAGAAAGGATAAAAAATGGTAAGATATAGTGACGAATTAATTGATGAAATAAAGAATAGCAACGATATTGTAGATATAGTGTCACAATATGTAAAATTAAAGCGATCTGGTAGCAATTATTCTGGGCTATGTCCATTCCATAATGAAAAATCACCTTCTTTTTTTGTGTCTCCTAATAAACAAATATTTCATTGTTTTGGATGTGGAGTAGGTGGTAATGTATTCCATTTTGTAAGTAAGATAGAAGGAGTAAACTTTAGAGAAAGTATACAAATACTAGCTGAAAGAGCAAATATTACATTACCTACTTTAGAAAATGATAAAAGCAGTAAGCTAGAATATTTAAAATCTAGAGTATATGAAATAAATAAAGAAACAGCAAATTTTTATCATGAAAATTTATATAAAGTGACATCAAAATCTGCACAAGAATATGTAAAAAAGAGAAAGTTAGATAATAATACTTTAAAGAAATTTTTAATAGGTTATTCATGCAATTTTGATGAATTATATAAATTTCTTAAATCTAAAAAATATACAGATGAAGAGATACTTGCTTCATGTCTTGTAAAAAAAGGAAAAAGCGGAAAATATTACGATAGTTTTCAAAATAGGCTTATGTTTCCAATTCAAGATAATAGGGGAAGAATTGTAGCTTTTGGAGGTAGAGTTTTAGATGATTCCAAACCAAAATATATAAATTCTCCAGATACAGTTGTTTATAATAAGGGTAGACACCTATATGGATTAAATCAAGTTAATACAGTAAAAAATAAAAAAATTATTATAGTAGAAGGTTATATGGATGCTATATCTCTTCATCAAAGAGGTGTAGAAAATGCTGTTGCCTCACTTGGTACTGCACTTACAGAAGCTCAAGGAAGATTATTAAGAAGAAGTGCAGAGCAGGTTATTATTGGGTATGACGCTGATAGTGCTGGACAAATGGCAACAATGAGAGGTTTAGAAATTTTAAATAACCTGGGCTGTGATTTAAGAATTTTACAATTAGAAGGATCAAAAGATCCAGATGAATTCATTATAAAATATGGTACAGGAAGATTTAATAAATATGTAGACGAGGCTATTTCCTTAGTTGAATTTAAAATTAAAACTATTAAAAAAGAACTAAATATTGAAAATACAAATGATAAAATTAAATTTTTAAATGAAATTGCAAAAACAATTTCTAAAGTAGACAATAGCATAGAGAAAGAAGTATATATAGACAAAATTTCAAATGAATATAAAATTTCTAAAGAAGCTATATACTCTGAAATAGAAAAACAACAAAGAGGAAACAGAACTAATTCAAGAATATTAGAAAGAAAACCATTAGGGTATAATAAAGAAAAAAAGGTAGATACTAATTTAGATGAAACAATAATTAAAAGAGAAAATACAATTATTTCATTATTAATTTCTGAAGGAATTAGTACATACAAAAAAATTAAAGATAAAATCTTACCACAAAATTTTAAATCTGAAATTAACAAATTAATAATAGAAAAGATATATTCAGAGTTCAATAATAACAAGGAAATATACGATTATACGACACTATTTGAAGATGAAGAAATTATAAATCATATTACAGAAATTATGGCAGTAGATTATGAAATTACTGAAGTAGATAAATGCATAGAAGAAATTTTAAAATTATATAAAAAGGAAAATTTAATAAATAAAAGAAATCAAATTATGCAAGAGCTTAGCAGTAGTACTTCAGAGCAAGAAAGCAAAAAACTAGAGCAAGAATTAAATTTAATTATAATTGAACTTTCCAAAATAAAATAAGGAGGAAAAAATGAGCGAAAAGGAAAATAATAATGAAGAAAACAAAGAATTAGAAGAAGTTAAGAAAATTGTTGAAGAAGCAAAGAAAAACGGTAAAATGACATATGCAGAATTAGCAAGCAAATTAGAAAATGTTAATCCAGATAATATTGAAAAAGTTTTTGATGCTTTTCAAGCAGTTGGTGCAGAAGTTTCAGATGACTTTGAAGACGAAGAACCAGATATAGAAGACCTAAAAGAGGTTGAAGATATCAAAATAGACGAGGTAAGTGAAAGTAATTTTGAAGGTGTAAGTGTAGATGACCCTGTTAGAATGTATTTAAGAGAAATAGGAAAAATACCACTACTTACATATGATGAAGAAATTGAACTTGCAAAAAAAATATTAGAAGGTGATGAAGAAGCAAAACAAAAGCTTGCTGAATCTAACTTAAGATTAGTTGTAAGTATTGCTAAAAAGTATGTAGGAAGAGGAATGCTATTTTTAGATTTAATTCAAGAAGGAAATATGGGACTAATAAAAGCTGTTGAAAAATTTGATTATACTAAAGGATTTAAATTTAGTACTTACGCAACATGGTGGATAAGACAAGCTATAACAAGAGCAATTGCAGACCAAGCACGTACTATAAGAATTCCAGTTCATATGGTAGAAACAATTAATAAATTAATTCGTATTTCAAGACATTTACTACAACAATTAGGAAGAGAACCAACACCAGAAGAAATTGCTGAAGAAATGGAAATACCAGCTGAAAAGGTAATGGAAATACAAAAAATAGCACAAGACCCAGTTTCATTAGAAACACCTATTGGAGAAGAAGATGACAGTCATTTAGGTGACTTTATACAAGATGAAGATTCTCCAGCTCCACAAGATTCTGCAGCATATACATTATTAAAAGAGCAACTAGAAGAAGTTATGAATACATTAACTCCTAGAGAAGCAAAAGTTTTAAAATTAAGATTTGGCTTAGAAGATGGAAAAGCTAGAACTCTTGAAGAAGTTGGAAGAGAATTTGACGTAACTCGTGAAAGAATTAGACAAATAGAAGCTAAGGCTTTAAGAAAATTACGTCATCCAAGTAGAAGTAAAAAATTAAGAGATTACATGAATTAAATAATAAAAAAAAATGAATTGCTGTTTATATGCAATTCATTTTTCATATTTTTTATTAAAATTTCATATAATTTCTTTATAAGATTTGACTTTTAGCCATTTTTATGGTATTATAAGAAGAATAAGTAAAAGTGAGGTGAAAATCTTAGATTAGTCTAAGAGAGAATTATGGCAAATTTAGTAAAAGAAAAAAATTCTGCTATAATATATGCAGTAAGAAATACAGTATTATCTTTATATAATGCGTTAAAAGAACTTTCTGCTAACCAAGAAAATGATACCGAATTAGAAGAAGAATTAAAATTAATAAAAAAACAAGAAGATTCTATAAATATAAATAATTTAGAAAAAATGGTTGATAATAATATATCAAATAGAGAAAGCAATGGGAGAAAATCAAAAGAATATAAAAATAATCAAAAAGTAGAAATAAAAAGAAGTAGTACTCACAGAAAAAAAGCAGAAAAAGAACAAAAAGACATAGATTTAGAATTATAATCAAAAAATAAAGAAAATAATTCTTAAACAAAATTATTTTCTTTATTTTCTTGACAAATTTGCTTTAAGCACTTATAATAAAAAAGCAGTTAAAAATATGGCGAAGTAGCTCAGTTGGCTAGAGCATTCGGTTCATACCCGAAGGGTCATGTGTTCGAATCACATCTTCGCTACCAAATCGCAAGCGAAATATCGCTTGCGATTTTTTGTTCTTTTTAAATAAATATAATATAAAAAACCCCCTCCAAATGGAGGGGGGATGTTGTAGGAGTCCATAAATACAGTGGCGAAGCTGTAAATTTATTATGGAGTGTATATGTTGCGGAGGTTCCTACAACGTCTAAAAAGTATTAACAATTAATATTATAGCACATTAATTAACATAAATCAATACTTTTTTAAAAAATTTATTTTTTATTTTTAACTTTTGGTATTACAACTTCTTCTTTCTTCTTTTCTTTTGGTTTTTCTATTTCTAAATGTTCGTAAACAGGTGATATATTTAATCTTTTTGGATTACCAGAAACAACTTCAATCTTTTTATTCTCAGACATAAAAACCTCCATTCGAGTAAGACTCTATTAAATATTTTTATAATTTTAACATATAAAATGCAAAAAAGCAACCTTGACAAAAGGCTTAAAAAATGCAATAATAAACATGCTAAAAAGGAGAAAATAATATGGAAATAGAAGGGGTAAAATCCATAATAGAGTCAATACTATTTGCCGCAGGAAGAGATGTAAAAATTACAGAAATTATGTCTGTACTAGAATTAGGAAAAGACGAAGTTATAACTGTAGTAGAAAGTCTAATTAATGATTATAAGGCTCAAAAGCATGGAATTGAAATTATAAAAGTAAACGATGGATATCAAATGACTACAAAAAAAGAAAATTACGAATATCTATATCCAATATTTGATAAAAGAAATAAGCCAAGACTCTCTAATGCTGCACTAGAAACGCTATCTATTATTGCATATAATCCTAAGATTACAAGAGCAGAAATTGAATCTATTCGTGGGGTAAATTCAGATGGAACACTATATAAACTTATGGAATATGAATTAATAGAAGTAGCTGGAAAGTTAGATTTACCAGGAAAGCCAACAGCGTATAGAACAACAGATAATTTTTTAAGAATGTTTGGATACGGAAGTTTAGAAGAGTTACCAGAACTTCCAAAATATAAAATAGATGAAAATGAGCAAATTGTAATAGATGATTTGACAGACATACAAGAAAATCCAGCTGAAAATATTGAGAACGAAGAAAAATTATAAAGATAAAATTGTTGGAGGAACAAATGATGAAAATGATTGGAGCTGTAAGAGAGAGAGAGAGAGAGAGAGAGAGAGAGAGAGAGCAGTAATTTAAAAAATGTAAGAGGAATAACATTAATAGCATTAATAATAACAATAATAGTGTTATTAATTTTAGCAGGAGTGGCATTAAACACAGTTTTAGGAAATAATGGAATAATAGCAAAAGCACAAATTAGCAAAGAAAAATATACAAAGGAAGAAATAAAAGAAGAAATTGAAATTGCTATATTAGATATTATAGCAGAAATTAAAGATGATAATATATATAATTTGAAAGATGATTTAATTGTTGAAAATTTACCAAATAAAATAAAAGGTCTTTTTATAAAAGATGATTTGACTGGAGAATATAAAGGATATGAATATTATATTGATGAAGAATATAAAGTTCATATAGGAAATCAAATTAATGAAGATATGCAGGTTAAAGTTTATGCAGATGATATTGGAACTAGTATTTGTAAGATAAGAGTAGAAGCAAATTCAACTGAAGGAGAAATTGTAGAATATGAGTATAAAGTTAATGGTACTTCAAATGTAGCTATAGCAGAAAATGAATATACAATACAAAATTTAGAACCACAAACTCAATATACAATATCAGTTATAATAAAAGACGAAAAAGGTAATACAAAAGAATCTTTACCAATAAGAATAAAAACAAAAGAAAGAAATTATATAATAAAAAATGGTACATATAGTGATGTATTAGAGTATTTAAGTACAATAAGTCAAGAAAATGGATATTTAAAAGTAAATATATATTATAATAGAAGAGCAGGTTTCTATTTTTTATATGATCTTACTGAATATAGAACAATATGTATAGATATAGAAGTTCCTAGTAAGGATCAAGGATGTATGATAGGTTTTGGCACAAAAAACGTAAATGAAGATTTGAATAATGGTGAATTTTTTAATAATAATGTAATAGCAGGAGAAGCAGATATACAAAAGGAAAGAGATATATACAGTTTAGATGTAAAAAATTTAAAAGGACAGTATAAGTTTGCATGTGTAAAAAATCAAAATTCTTCATCCAAAAATGTAACTTTGCATGTTTATAATTTATGGTTAGAAAAATAATAGAAATTAGGCATTTTGCTCCTTGTATAAACAGAAGATAACTTTTTAAGAATATTTGAATATGGATGTATAGAAGAATTACAATAACCTAAAAAATATAAAAATAGATAGATAATTAGCTAAAAAAATTAAAATAAAATACATTTTAGAGCGTGTAAGATACGCTCTAATTTTAAATTATAATAAAATATAGACTTTTTAAGCTGAAAGTAGTAAAATATATGAAGCAAAAAATGAACGGAGGAATAAGATGAACGAATATAGAACACATAATTGTGGAGAATTAAATGAAAAAAATTTAGGAAAAGAAGTAAAACTTTCAGGATGGGTACAAAAAATAAGAAACCTTGGAGGTATGATTTTTATAGATTTAAGAGACCAGTATGGAATTACTCAAATTGTTGTATCTAACGAAGATTTGCAAAATAAGGTAAAAGAAATTACAACTGAAAGTAGTATATGTGTAACTGGAAAAGTTGTGGAAAGAGCAAGTAAAAATGCTAAAATTTCAACAGGAAATATAGAAATAGAAGCTTGTAAAATAGAAGTATTAGGAGAATGTAAAAATATTCTTCCATTTGAAGTAAACACAAATCAAGAAGTAAGGGAAGATTTAAGATTAGAATATAGATTTTTAGATTTAAGAAATGAAAAGCTACACAATAATATTTTACTTCGTTCAAAAATACTAAAAACATTAAGAGATAAAATGGATGAATTAGGATTTTGTGAAATACAAACACCAATTTTAGCAAATTCATCACCAGAAGGAGCAAGAGACTATTTGGTACCAAGTAGACTACATCCAGGAGAATTTTATGCACTACCACAAGCACCTCAACAATTTAAGCAACTATTAATGGTTAGTGGTTTTGATAAATATTATCAAATAGCACCATGTTTTAGAGATGAAGACCCACGTGCAGATAGAGCACCAGGGGAATTTTATCAATTAGATTTTGAAATGGCATATAGTACACAAGAAGATGTGTTTAAAGTAATAGAAGAAATTGTACCATATACATTTAAAAAATTTACAAATTGGAAAGTAGATGAAGGTGAATTTATACGTATTCCATACAAAGAAGCAATGGAAAAATACGGAATAGATAAGCCAGACTTAAGAAATCCATTAATAATACAAGATGTAACATTATGTTTTGCAAATTCTGAATTTAAAGCATTTGAAGGAAAAACTATTAAAGCAATAGTAGTGCCAAATGGAGCTGAGCAAGGAAGAAAATTCTTTGACAAAATAACAGATTTTGCAGTAGAAGAAGCAGGTGCAAAGGGATTAGCATGGGTAAAAATAGATGAGCAGTTAAATGTTCAAGGAGGAATTGCTAAGTTTATAACAGATGAAATAAAGCAAACATTAATAAAAGACTATAATGTAAAAGCAAATGATAGCATATTCTTTATTGCAGATGAATTTGCTACAGCTCAAAAAATAGCTGGACTTGTTAGAATAGAACTTGGAAAACGTTTAGAATTAATAGAAAAAAATGTATATAAATTCTGCTGGATAGTAGACTTTCCAATGTATGAATTATCTGATGAAGGAAAAATAGATTTTTGTCATAACCCATTTTCAATGCCACAAGGGGGATTAGAAGCACTAGAAAAAATGAATCCACTAGACATTTTAGCATATCAATATGATTTAGTATGTAATGGCTATGAAATGGCATCAGGAGCAGTTAGAAACCATAATCCAAAAATAATGGTGAAAGCATTTGAGATAGCAGGATATGAAGAAGAAGAAATAAAAAATAGATTTGGTGCACTATACAATGCATTTCAATATGGAACACCACCACATGCAGGAGCAGCACCAGGAGTAGATAGAATGGTAATGTTAATTGCAAATTCACAAAATATAAGAGAGATAATAGCATTTCCTAAAAACAAAAAAGCACGCGATTTATTAATGAGAGCACCATCACAAGTAGCGCCAGAACAATTAAAAGATGTACATATAAATATAGAAATGAGCAAAAACCAATAATAGAGAAAAATTAATAAAAAATAAAAAAAGAAAGGTCGATTTTAAAAATTTGCCTAAAAAGCAAAAAACATAAGATAAATCAATGGCAAAAAAATATAAGGAGGGTAGCCTCTTTGCTAACCTAAATGAATAAATTAAATAAAATTAAGGAAAATAATAAACAAGGAGGAATTTTATGGGAAGAAAAATTGTAATTGGTGGAGCATGGCCATATGCAAATAGTTCGTTACATCTAGGACATTTAGCAGGTTTAATATCTGGAGATGTTTTAGCAAGATTCCATAGACAATATGGAGATGATGTAATATATGTATCAGGAACAGACTGCCACGGTACGCCTATTACAGAAAGAGCAAAAAAAGAAGGAATAACTCCAAAAGATATAGCAGAAAAATATCATAAGGAATTTTCAGAAGTATTTAAAAAAATGAATTTTTCTTATAATTTATATACAAAAACAGAAAGCGAATTTCACAAAGAAGAAGTAAAAAAATTATTTAGAAGAATGTACGATAACGGATACATTTACGAAAAGATTGAGCCAGATACTTTTTGCAAGCATTGTAATAAATTTGTTTCAGATAGAGAACTAAAATTAATATGCCCAGTATGTGAAAATGAAACAAAAGGAGACCAATGTGATTGTGGACATATTTTAACTATAGAAGAATTAGACGGTGCAACATGTGTTAATTGTGGCAATAAGGTTGTTTTAAAAGATAATAAAAATTTATATATAGCATTAGGAAAATTACAACCACAAATAGAAGAATATGTTGAAAAAAACAAAAATCATTGGAGAAAAAATGCGCAAAACGAAACAGAAAAATACTTAAGAGAAGGATTAAGAGAAAGAGCTGTTACAAGAGATTTGGACTGGGGAATTGAAATTCCTGTAGAAGGTTATGAAAATAAAAAAATGTATGTATGGATAGATGCAGTTTTAGGATATTTAACAACAACAATGAATTATTGTAAAGAAAACGGTCTTAATTGGGAAGAATGGTGGAAAGATAAATCAGAAAATGCAAAAATATACATGGTACATGGAAAAGATAATATAACATTTCATAGCTTAATTTTACCAGGTCTATTACTTGCAACAGAAGATGGTTATAGACTTCCAGATATGATAGTTTCAACAGAATATTTAAATTTTAATGACCAAAAATTTTCTAAAAGCAAAGGCATTGGAATGACAATATTAGAAGCAATAAATGAATTTAATATAGATACATTAAGATTCTACTTAATAAAAAATGGACCAGAGAAAAAAGACTCTAACTTCTCTGTTGAAGATTATACAGCACACCATAATGAAATAACTAACAAATTAGGAAATTTTGTAAATAGAACATTAAAATATAAAGGAATAGAGGAAATTCCAAATGGAGAAATGGATAAGCAAATAAAAGAAAAAATAGAAAAATTATATAAAGAAATACCAGAGCTTATGGAAAAATTGGAATTTAGAGAAGTTTCAAATAAAATAATGAATCTATTAGAAGATGCAAACAAATATTATGATGAACAAAAACCATGGATAAAAGCAAAAGAAGATATAAATAGCTTTAATAACATTATATTTACTTGTTCAAATATAATTGCAAATATATCTAATTTATTTGAACCATTTATGCCAGAGACTACAGAGAAAATAAGAAAAATTTTGGAAATAGAAAAACCAACATGGGAATATATTGAAGCAAAGCCACACACAAAGTTAGAAAATGTAGAAGTATTATTTACAAGAATGTAAAATAGTTTATAATAGCAAAGCGACGTAATTACCCTTTGTTTTACTAATACAAGTTTTTAAATAAAATTAGAAAATTCTAAGTAAAATTATAATCAAAAAAAATGCATTTTAATGCATTTTTTTTTTGATTATAATAAACTAAAATTTTATAAATATTTTTTAAGTGTTTCAACACTGTCTTCTTGCATATTTACAAAATCTTTTAAAATTAAGTCAATTTCACTAGGTAAGTTATGATTATTATTAACAAGTCTTCTACCTTCAATAATACCCATATTTGTACCTTGCATTAATAATTCAGATAATTTAGAATCGCTTTGGTCATTCATAGTTTTCATTTGAATGCCATACCATGTCATCATTTTATTCATAACATTAGTTTCATGTGGTTCTTTTTCAGTAGTATAGTTAGAATAAATATCATTTACTCTTCTAGAAATATCTTTGTATTTATTATACTCTCCGTCTAAAACCTGTTTAAAAGTATTGTCCTTAACTTTGTCCAAAACATAAGTAATAGCATCCATACCCATTGTAGCACCTTTGTTAACCTCATCTAAGACGTTTAAATTATTTTTATTATTTTCATTTTCATTTCCCATATAAAAATCCTCCTAATTTTTTATAATTATTATTTACAAAAAAATGGAAATAATACAATTTAAAGAAATATTTTATTATTTATATAAAAAAGCCATATGTGCAGTACATTAATAAATTTAGTTAAAATAATATTAAATATTTTAAAAAAATATTTATAAAAAAATCAATATGTGATATTATAATAAAAAATTAATGTATAAAAAATAGAGAAACTAAAAATACCAAAAAAAGAATTTAATTTTGTAGATTATTAATAATAAATACTTTATGTAAGAAGATAAATATTTTTAGGGAGGAACACAAAAGATGAATAAAACAGATATGGAAGAAATTTATGATTTACTTAATAAAATAAAAGTAACAAGGGAAAACAAAGAACAAGTAGAAGAAATAAGACAATGTTTAATAGATAGAGACTTTGAAACAGCATTAACAAAAATGAAAGAAATAACAGGACAAAAGGAAACAAAAAAGAAAGCTAAAGAGAAAAATGTAGAGGTTTTAGATAATGAAGCAAAAGAAGATGGAATATATCCTAAAGAATTAGAAAATCCAAAATTAGAAAAGGTTTATATAGGATTATTACTAAACAATCCAAAAGCAATATCTATGTATTTCTTTTTACACGAAGATTGCTATTTTGAAGATGAAAATATTTTAAATGTATATAAAAGTGTTTTATTTACAGAAGGGCAAGCTTATGCATCAGAACTTGCAAAAAAAGATTATAATTTTCCAAAAGAAACTAGAAACGATTATGATATAAAAATGACATTAAAAAGTAGTGTAAATGAAAAAGATTATGACTTCGAGAAAGTTTATACAGAACTAAAAAAATTATTTGTTCTAAGAAAATATTATACACAAATGCCAATTAGAGAAACACAAGAAAAGATAGTAGATATAATTAATTATAAGCTATATGACAAAATGACAGTTGAAGAAGTTGAAAATGCAGTTAATCAAGTAACAGTAACAGGAAAATTTAAGCAAGCAGTGCTAAACAGTAAACTTACAAACTTTTTATTAGCAGGGGACAATATATTAACAAATGGACTTCAAATGCCATTTCCTATAATTTCTGATGTATTTAAAGGAATGAGAAAAGGAGAAACTATGGCATTTGCAATGCCTTCAAATGCAGGTAAAAGTAGATTTACAGTAAATTTAGCAGCATATATAGCATTTGTACATAAGAAAAAAGTATTAATAATTTCAAACGAAATGTCAGAAGAAAAAACAAGACTATGCTTAACAACAACAATAGTAAATAATCCAGAAATTCAAAAACTTCATGGACAAAAGGTTTCTGTTACAGAAAGTGAACTGCTTGAGTTAAAGTTTAGGCCAGATAACAAAAAGCAAGTAAAAACAGATGAAGATGGCTATATTTTAAAAGAGCCAGGAGAAAAGCAAGAAGAATATATAGAAAAGTTAAAAAAATATTCATCAGATTTTAATAAGGTAATAGTTGCAACAGATTGGTTAAATAAAGAAATAGAAAATTCAATACACTTTATAAATATTACAGACCACACAAACGAAGAATTGCAAAAAGTTATAATGAATTATTACTACAAAGAAAAAGTAGAATATGTATTTTATGATACAATGAAAACAGACACAGCAAATATAGGAAAGGGAGAAGAACTAAAAAGAACAGCAACAATACTTTCTAACTTAGCACAAAACTTTAAAATGTTTATAGGAGCAACAATGCAACTTGCAGAAACACAAACAAACCCAATAAACATAGATGTAAACGAGCTAGCAGTAAGTAAAACAGTAAAAGAAGTTTTAGATACATTAACATTAGTAAAGCAAATAAATAGAGAAAATTGGGGAGAATACGAATATTCATTAGAAGAAGTAGACACAAAATTCTTCGATTTGGAAAATGACAAAAATCCAGATGTAAGATACTATATAGCAGTAATAGACAAAAACAGAGCAGGGGCAAAACCAAAAGTACTATTTAAAATAAACTTAGCATACAATAGTTGGCAAGAGCTAGGCTATGTAAGATTAAAACAAACACAAAATAAAAATTCTTAAATAAAATAAAAAGATGAGCAATATGAGGTAAACTTTTTTTAAGGTTTACTTCAAATAGCTCATTTTTTAATTTAAATATATGTATATATAAAGCAAAAAAGCAAATAATAAAAATTAGAAAATGAAAGGAAAATTATGTTAGTAAATATATTCATATTAATAATTCTAATTTTTATAAATGCATTTTTTGCAAGTACCGAAATTGCATACATTTCTTTAAATGATGCAAAAATAGAAAAACAGTCAAAAGAAGGAAATAAAAAAGCACAAGACATTAAAAAAATGTTAAAAGACCCAAGCAAATTTTTAGCAACAATACAAATTGGTCTAACACTTGCAGGTTTTTTATCTAGTGCATTTGCTTCAGACACGTTTACTAAGTTTCTTGCACCAAAATTGTACAATCTTATGCCTTTTATAAATATAAATGTATGGCAAAAAATATCAATAATTGTTATCACAATACTACTTTCGTATTTTACACTTGTTTTTGGAGAACTTGTCCCAAAAAGATTAGCAATGAAATACACAGAAAAAATAGCATTTGCTACAGTAAAAATAATAAAAATAATATCTGTTATAACACTTCCTTTTGTTAAACTTTTAACATTTTCAACAAACAGTATATCTAAATTATTTAAAGTTACAGAAAATGATGAAGAAGTAGTAACAGAAGAAGAAATTAGAATGATGATAGATGTAGGTGAAGAAAAAGGTGTAATTGCAGAAGATGCAAAAGAAATGCTAAATAATGTATTTGAATTAAATGATAAAATTGCATCTGAAATTATGATTCCAAGAACTGAAGTTTTTGCACTAGACATGAATTTAAGTATAAAAGAAGTAATAGAAAAAATAACAGAAGACACAAGATACAGCAGAATTCCAGTATATAATGAAACCATAGATAATGTTGTTGGAATTATGTATATAAAAGACATTTTACTTTCAAAAAAATCCGAAAAAAACAAAATAAAAGAATTAATGAGAAAAGCATATTATGTGCCAGAATCGAAGCCAGTAGATGAGTTGTTTAATGAGCTTAGGAAAAACAAAAAACAAATAGCAGTTGTAATAGACGAGTATGGTGGAACATCTGGAATAGTAACAATGGAAGATATTTTAGAAGAAATAGTAGGGGAAATATATGACGAATACGACGAAACAGAAAATAAAGTAATAAAAGAAGATGAAAACACATATTTAATAGATGGAAGTTTAGCAATATATGACTTAGAAAAATTACTAGAAGTAAAAATTCCACAAGGAGATTACGATACAATTTCTGGCTATTTAATAGAACAAATAGGAAGAATACCAAAACCAAAAGAAAAAACTATAATAGAAACAAAAGATATAGATTATAAAATTGAAAAAGTAAAAAATAAAAAAATTGTACAAGTAAAAGCATATAAAAAGTCTTAAGTTATTATTTTAACTTAAGACTTTTTTAAAAATAATATTTTTTTAAAATTATAAATTTTATTTATTTTGAAATTTTTGCTTAGTTGTATCTATTTTTTGTTGCTCTGCTGTATCTGTTTTGTACCAACCTTTTTCAGCCATTAAGTTATAAATTTTGTTTTGTATATTTAAAGTCTCATTTAAAGCTTCCTTAAAAGCTGTGTGTACTTCTGCTGTTGTAGATTCTATTGCACCGTGATTATATAAATCGCAAACACCCTTAATTACTAATAATTCATTTTCCATTAATTCTTGATCACTCATAATAACCTCCATTTTCAAGTATTTTAAGCTCTAATTATTTTAAATGTTTTATTATAATAAATTTAAAAATTTATTATATAATTCATTGTGTTTTTGTTCTAACTCTTTTACAAAGTTAGAAAGTGTTGAGTCCATAAGTTTTTCAGAAGTTTGTTTACTAGAAGTCTTCATAAAACATTCATGACCTAAAGCGTCTTCAACGTATAAAAGTTCTTTACTTGTCATTTAACTATCATTCCTTTCTATATTAAAGTGAAAAAAATTTATTTTAGTGTTGTTAAAATTGTATACTTTGCTAAAATACAATTTATTTTCACTTTTGTTATTTAAAAATATTTTTTCCAAAAAGAACCAAAATATACCTAAAAAATGATAAGCTTTTTTTCATACTTTAAAAATATAATAAAATAAAAATCTTTAAATAAATTTAAAGGAGACGATTTATAAATCGTCTCCTTTTGTTTAAAATTAAGTCAATATTGACTAAGATATTTCGAATGCCTTTTTTGCCATAGCAAGTTTGGAAAGGTTAGTTTCCTCAAAACCAAACTTTAATAAATACTTAGACAAATACCAAAGTGATATATCATCACCATATTTTAATTCGCATTCTACCATTATTCCGTTTTTTTGTTCTCCGTTATAATTATAATAAAAAGATTGATCATAGGAGATTTCAACAATATTATCATTAAATACTTTAGCTAACACTTTAGTTCTCTTTGTAACAATTCTAATTCCAGCTTTAAATTCTAATGAACCTTTATAAGCAATTTGTTTGGATGAAAATAGCTCTTCTGCAAGGTGAATAAATTCATCAAACGTGCAATTGGAAAAGGAATGTTCCTCTCTTTTTGTAATGGAGGTGCCATCATCTACTGGAAGTTTGATATAATAGCAAGTCTTTCCATCACTTGTTTTGCGATGCCTAACAGCAATTTCATCAGGCAAATTACACAAAGGTGTATAATATAAATCTGTATTTGTTACAGTACTAGGTGTATTTAGATCTACACCGGGAATTACTTCAAGCTTTTTAAATAAGTTCATTTCGAACATATCAATTGAAGAAATAGGTGTAGTGTTTACAAATTTCTTTTCTATTTCAATAGGATTGTCATAGAAAAGGGCATTTAAGTTTTCTGCAACATTTTTGTCAATAGTATACGTTGATGGATCTAAGTCAATCATTACATAGTAATAATCAACTGAAAGATTTTTTATTTTGTAAGAAACTTGCGTTATATCTTTAACAACACCATCATAATCCTTAATGTATACCTTATTTTTTGCTGGATCATAAATAGTAATATTTTTATGAGTTACTTTAATCCATTCCTCATTTTTAGTTCCCACAATAGAGTAAACCTTTTTCATAAAGTATTCAAATTCGCTTTTAGAAGTAAACTTCTTAAACAGAATGTTTTCGCGGTTGCCTTCATAAATTATTTGAGCTAATCGGTAAGAGATTGGATCTTTTTTAAAACCATATGAAAGAGTATTACTTAAATCAGATAAAATCCTATTTTCAGTAACATTAGCAAAAGATTCTTCACTAGGATACATTTTAGAAATAAATTGTTTTAAAGCTAATTCTATTAATGTTGTATCATCTGCATAATAAACCTCAGAATATTGCTCAAACCTATTTATAAGTAAATTCTCCAAAAGTGATAGTGCATCTCTTTCAAATCCAACTACAGGGTAGTTTTTGTGTAATACTATAGTAATGTAGTCAAAAATTGGTTGAAAATCTAACTTCTCACCATATACCATAAAACGGTCTGTTGTAAGATATTCCATTCTATCGCAGTCAATTGTACCAATTAAGAGACTGGTAAAAATAAATAGAATATTTAAATTGTTATCAATCTCATAATATTTGCCATCTTTTTTTATTTTCAAATTATTCTGAAATATACTAATAACACGTGAAGTAATGTCATAACCAAAAATATCATTAATTTTTCCAGAATTTTTGGTAAAGTATTCTACAGTTCTTTCTTCGTGTGTTTTTAATTTTTTATTTTCAGAAGAATGTGAAAATGCAGTATGGCCAATATCATGTCCAAGTGCAGCCAAACACAAAGTTTCTCTATCTTCATTGGTTATTTCAATATAGTGCGAAAATTTTCTTTCACAAACATCTAGTAAAGTTTTTGTTAAGTAAAAAACGCCAACAGAATGTAAAAAACGTGTATGTGTTGCAGTTGCAAACTTAGGAGATAACCGATTTGTCCCTAACTGGCTCTTATAAGATAAATCTCGAAATTCCTTTAAGTTTAATACTTGTGAGAATTTTTCGTCTAGCCGTATTCTACCAAAGCAAGGATGCATAACTTCAGTTTCAACTTTTTTAAGCATAATAAATACCTCCTTTTAAACGGAAATTTCAAAATGTAACAAAGAAAGTATATAATAAATTAGACATAAAGTCAACATAATTCTGTTTAATAAATTATAAAAAATGTATATATTTAGCATAAATTACACATTTTAAAATTATAGAAAGAAGGTAATTTATGAAAAAATTATTTACATCAGAAAGTGTAACAGAAGGTCATCCAGATAAATTGTGCGATTATATAGCAGATAGCATTTTGGATGCATATTTAGAAAAAGACAAAAAATCAAGAGTAGCCTGTGAAGTATTAGCTTCAAAGGGAGAAATATATATAACAGGAGAAATAACATCAACAGCTAAAATAAACATTGAGCAAATTGCAAGAAAAGCTATTAAAGATATAGGTTACGAAGATAGTAAATTAGATATAGATTATAAAACTTGTAAAATTACTGTAAATATTTCAAAACAATCACCAGATATAGCAATAGGGGTTGATAAATCATTAGAAGATAAAGATAAACAAAACCTAAATTCAGAAGGTGCAGGAGACCAAGGAATAATGTTTGGTTTTGCGTGTAACGAGACTCCAAACTATATGCCAATGCCAATTTATTTAGCACACAAACTTGCAAAAAAACTTGCACAAGTAAGAAAAGAAGGAATAATAAATTATTTAAAACCAGATGGAAAAGTGCAAGTAACAGTCGAATATAATCAAGATGTTCCAACAAGAGTTCATACAATAGTAATTTCTACACAACATATAAAAAATGCTAATTTAGAATTATTAAAAAAAGATATAATGGAAAAAGTAATACTTTCAACAGTTCCAAAACATTTACTAGATAAAAACACAAAATATTTAATAAATCCAATAGGAAGATTTGAAATAGGAGGCCCATTAGCAGATAGTGGCTTAACAGGGAGAAAAATAATAGTGGACACTTACGGAGGCTATAGTAAACACGGAGGAGGAGCCTTTTCAGGAAAAGACCCAACAAAAGTTGATAGGTCAGCTTCATATATGGCAAGATTTTTAGCCAAAAATATTGTAGCAAATGGTTATAGCAAAAAATGTGAAATACAACTATCATATGCAATAGGAGTTGCAAGACCTACTTCAGTATATATAGAAACATTTGGAACGGGAAAAATACCAGAAGAAAAAATAATAGAAATAATAAATAATAAATTCGATTTAACACCAAGGGGAATAATAAATTATTTAGATTTAGAAAAACCAATATACAAACAAACTACAAACTATGGACATTTTGGAAAAGATTATTTAAGTTGGGAAAAGATTATTTCTATATAAGAAATATTTTAGGTTTTTAATTATTACAATTTACAGAGCTATGATTTTTTTATAAATTTAAAGGAGAGACTCGAAAAGGAAGATGCTATGTAGGGGCGTCCATTGGACGCCCACTCTGAAGAAGGAAATCCATTTTATAAAAACGTAATGTTAAATGATAATAAATTAATAAAAAAAATAAAAAGATTTTTTACAACATATAATTTTTGTGGTATTATATAGGTTGTTGATAAAACATAATTTTAAAATATAAAAGAGGAGAAAAAATGCAAAGTCAATTTTCAAGAACAGAAAATTTAATTGGAAAAGATGCTGTTAGAAAGCTACATAATTCTAAAGTAGCAATCTTTGGAATAGGTGGTGTAGGCTCTTTTGTTGTGGAAGGACTAGCAAGAGCAGGCATAGGAAATTTTATTTTAGTAGATAAAGACGAAATAGATATAACAAATATAAATAGGCAAATACATGCAAATCATAATACAATAGGAAAAGATAAAGTAGAAGTTATGAAAAACAGAATTTTAAAAATAAATCCAAATGCAAAAGTAGATACTTTTAAAGAATTTTATATGCCAAATTCAGAAAAAAATATTATAGATAAAAGTGTAAATTACATAGTAGATGCAGTAGATACTGTAACTGCAAAAATAGAGATAATATTAGATGCTAAAAGATTAAATATTCCAATAATTTCGTCAATGGGAACTGGCAACAAATTAGACCCAACTAAATTTGAGGTAGCAGATATATACAAAACAAGTATATGTCCTTTAGCAAAAGTAATGAGAAAAGAGTTAAAGCAAAGAGGAATAGAAAACTTAAAAGTAGTATATTCAAAAGAAGAGCCAATAAAAGGCGAAAATGAAATTAAGCGGAAGGCAAGTGCCAGCAAGCATATCTTTTGTACCATCTGTTGCAGGTTTAATAATAGCAGGAGAAGTTATAAAAGATTTAATAAAATAATTTGGCTTGAGGGCGCAGACTCCAAGCCGACACTTTGTCTGTTTAATATAAAAATCTAAAAGGAGGAAAGGAAAATGGAATTTATATTTGAAAGAAAAATAAATTATTACGAAACAGATAGAATGGGTGTTGTTCACCATTCAAATTATATAAGATTTTTAGAAGAAGCAAGATGTAGTTGGCTAGACTATTTACAAATGCCTTTTGCATTATTAGAAGAAAATGGTATAACAATTCCTGTATTAGGTGTAAATGTAGAATATAAAAATCATGTAACATTTAATGATACAATAAAAATAAAGTTATTTATGAAGGAATATACAGGAGTAAGAATGACAGTAGGCTATGAAGTAACTGAAAATGAAACTAATAAAATAGTTTTAGTAGGAGAAACAAAACATTGCTTTACAACTAAAGAATTAAAACCTATAAGTTTAAAAAAATATAAGCCAGAGTTTCACGAAAAATTTGAAAGATTAATAAAATAAGAATTAAAATTAAAAGCTTATATTAATAATTTAAGTAAATTTTCTGTGCAATGTTATGTTTTTTATATAATAGGAAAGTAGAACTTTCCTATTATATAAAAAATTTTGCAAAATTTGCCTAAAATATAGTTATTATTTGGAAGTGTTTTATTTTTAACTATAAATTGTAAAAACGTGGAATTTGTACAACAAAAAGAAGGTAATTTTTATTGAAAATTGCTTTTTTTTATGTTAGACTAAAAAGCAGACAAAAAAATAGGAGTGTGAATAAGTGTTAAAATTAGAAAATATTACTAAAAATTATATATCTGGAGATACAACAGTAAAAGCGCTTAAAGGGATAAATATAGAATTTAGAGAAAACGAATTTGTATCTATATTAGGTCATAGTGGATGTGGTAAAACCACTTTATTAAATATTATTGGAGGATTAGACCGTTATACAGAGGGAAATTTAATTATAAATGGAAAATCTACAAAAAAATTTAAAGATAAAGATTGGGATGCATACAGGAATTACTCTGTTGGATTTGTATTCCAAAGTTATAATTTAATTTCTCATCAATCAGTTCTTTCAAATGTAGAACTTGCACTTACACTTTCTGGTGTAAGTAAAAAGGAAAGAAAGAAAAGAGCAATAAATGCATTAAAACAAGTAGGATTAGAAGAACAAATACACAAAAAACCAAATCAATTATCTGGAGGACAAATGCAAAGGGTTGCTATTGCCAGGGCCATAGTAAATAACCCAGATATTATTTTAGCAGATGAGCCAACAGGTGCATTAGATACAGAAACAAGTGTGCAAGTTATGGATATACTAAAAGAAATTGCAAAAGATAGATTAGTTATAATGGTAACACATAATCCAGAATTAGCTGAAAAATACTCAACAAGAGTCCTTAAAATATTAGATGGTGTTATAACAGACGATTCAAATCCATACAAAACAGAAAAAGTAGAAGAAAATGAAGAAAAAGAAAAAAGAAGAACATCTATTAAATTTTTAACAGCATTAAATTTAAGTTTAAATAATTTAATGACAAAAAAAGGAAGAACAATATTAACAGCATTTGCAGGAAGCATAGGAATAATAGGAATTGCTTTAATTCTTGCAATATCTACAGGTATACAAAATTATATAAATCAGGTAGAAGAAGAAACTTTATCATCTTATCCAATTAGCATAGAAGAAGCGGTTGTAGACACATCTGCAATGATGGAAACAATGATAAAAGAAAATGAAGAGGAAAGAACAGTTGAAGAAGGAAAGTTATATTCACAAGACATTATGACCGATATGTTATCTACAATTTCAAACAAGGTTGAAAATAATAATTTAACAGAATTTAAAAAATACCTAGAACAAGATAACAACGAAATTGCAAATAATTCGAATGCTATAGAATATAACTACAATATGAATTTAAATCTATATAAAGAAAACACAGAAGATGGAATAGTTCAAGTTAATCCAAGTACAGTAATGGAAAAAATGGGAATGCAAATGGCAGGAAGCTCAATGTCATCTGGTGGAATTAGCTTTATGAACACAGATGTATGGATAAAAATGCTAGATAATCAAGAGTTACTAGAATCTCAATATAATATGGTAGCAGGAAACTGGCCTAAAAATTATAATGAAGTTGTTTTAGTTGTAACAGATAAAAATGAAGTAAATGACTATGTTTTATATTCTTTAGGTTTAAAAGATCAAAATGAATTAGCAGAAAAAATGAAGAAAATACAAAATGGAGAAACTATAGAAGAAGAGCCAGAGACAACATATACATATGATGACTTTTTAAATTTATCTTTTAAATTAATGCTAAATACAGATTATTATGAAAAAGAAAATAATATGTGGATTAATAAATCTGATGATGATGATTATATAAAAGAAAAACTAAAAAATGCAGAAAATATAAAAGTTGTTGGAATTGTTAAGTTAAATGAAGATAGCGTTGCAGCTGGTATGCAAGGTGGAATAGGATACCTAAAAGATTTAGAAGAATATGTAATTAATAAAACAAATGAATCTGAAATAGTAAAAGAGCAAAAAGAAAAACCAGAAATAAATGTATTTACAGGATTAGAGTTCCCTAAGAAAGGTGAAAAAGCAGAATTTAATATAAATAATTTATCTACAGAGCAAAAAATAGCAATAAGTCAAATGACAACACAAGAAATAGCAAGTATGATGCAAACATATAAAGAAAATCAAGAAACAACTTATGAAGACAATTTAGAAAAATTAGGTGCATTTGATTTAAATAAGCCATCTTCAATATACATATATCCTAAATCTTTTGATTCTAAAGAAAATATTGTAAAAGCAATAGAAGATTACAGTGAAAAGCAAAGGCAAGAAGGAAAAGAAGAGAATGTAATAACATATTCAGATATAGTTGGAACAATGATGAAATCTGTAACAAATATAGTAGATGCAGTAAGTTTTGCACTAGTAGGTTTTGTAAGTATTTCTCTTGTAGTTTCTTCTATAATGATAGGAATTATAACATATATTTCTGTTCTAGAGAGAACAAAGGAAATAGGAATTTTAAGAGCAATTGGAGCATCTAAAAAAGATATTTCAAAAGTATTTAATGCAGAAACATTTATAGTAGGTTTAATTGCAGGACTACTTGGAATAGGAATTACAATACTTCTTACATTACCAATAAATAGCCTAATAAAAGCAGTTTCTGGTGTAACAATAAAAGCGGTAGTAGAACCAAAAGCAGGAATTATATTAGTAATAATTAGTATGACTTTAACAATAATTGCAGGATTAATTCCTTCAAAAATGGCAAGCAAAAAAGATCCAGTAGAAGCACTAAGAACAGAATAGAATTTGATAAAATCAACATATTTTAAATAATGTATTATATAATTCAAACAGAATTAAATAAAGTAAATAGAAAGAAAACAAAGTTCTAATACAACCCTCATACGAATACAATTAAACAAAAGTATTCATATGGGGGTTTTCTTTATGAGAGGAATATCAATAGAAGAACGTGCATGCATATTAGCACATTATATAATAGAATCAAAAGATACGGTTCGTGGAGCAGCAAAAAAATACGGAATAAGTAAAAGTACAGTACATACAGAAGTAACACAAAAGAACGGTAAAAAAATTGGACAAGTTATTCCAGAAAGTATTGAAATAAAAAGGGTTTTCTTAAGCAAGAAAAATCCAGTTGTAAAGTTAGGATTGGTAATTAAATAATAAATTTAGTAAAGCTTTAAAAGTAAAATTTTAAGGCTTTATTTTTTTGCCCTAAATTATATAAAAACAAATTAAAAAAGCCACAGAATCGATTGTGAGGCAAATTAAAGTTGAATGAAAGGAGGATTATATGAACAAACGAAAATTAAAAGGTTTATGGATACCAGTAGAAATTTTATTAGATGAACAA
>CANRKA010000015.1 GCA_947631025.1 uncultured Clostridia bacterium
GGGATTCGAACCCACGGTAGGCTATTCACCTACGCCAATTTTCAAGACTGGTGCCATAAACCAACTCGACCACCTCTCCATATGCTCTCCTTGCTAACAGTAATTATCTTAACATATTTAAAGTCCACTTGTCAACACCATTTTTAGAATTTCAAAATTGAATTTGTTACAATTAACTATTTAATATATAAATAGTATAAAGATATTAATTATTTTTTTATTAATTCTAAAATTCTTTCTAAATCTTCATTATTAGCATATTGAATTATAATTTTTCCTTTTCTTTTTCCAACATCTAATTTTACTTTTGTACCAAAAAAGTCTTGAAAAGAACTCTCTATATCTCTATAAATTGCTTCATATTTTTTATTGCTTTTCTTTACATTTTTATTTCTTGCTAATTTTTTTTCTGCTTCTCTTACACTATCTCCAGATTCTATCAAATATATAGCCATTTCATATTGTTTATCTTTATCATCTATAGTTAATAAAGATTTACAATGTCCTTCTGTTAGTTTTCCCTCTAAAGCAAGTTTTATAACTCTTTCGTCTAAGTTTAAAATTCTAACAGAATTTGCAATACTACTTCTAGCTTTTCCTAATATTTCAGAAACCTTTTGTTGTGTTAATCCATAATCATCCATTAAGCTACGTATTCCCATTGCTTTTTCAATAGGATTTAAATCTTCCCTTTGTATATTTTCTATTAAAGCTATTTCTTTATTTGTTTTTTCATCGTCTTCTCTAACTATAACAGGAATTTCCTTTAAACCAGCCTTTTTAGAAGCTCTCCATCTTCTTTCTCCTGCAACTATTTCATAATAATTATCCTTTTTACTTACTATAATTGGTTGTAATAATCCATACTCTTTTATAGAACTTGAAAGTTCTTCCAAAGCTTCTTCATCAAATTTTTTTCTTGGTTGATTTCTATTTGGTTCAATTTCAGTTATTTTAATTTTTTGTATTTTTTGACTCTTATCTTCTATAACTTCATTTATTTCTTCTTTTATTAAATCACTTCCAAAAAGTGCATCTAAACCTTTACCTAATCCTGTTTTCTTTGCCATTTTATAATCCTCCTTTTATTTTAAGTGTTTACCTGTTGAATCTTGTTCATTTATTTTTATAAATTCTTTAGTTAATTTTTCGTATGCCTTTGCTCCTTTAGATCTAGAATCATACATAATAATTGGCATTCCATAACTTGGAGCTTCACTTAATTTTACATTTCTTGGTATAACATTTTTATATACTTTATTTTCGAAGTATTTTTTTACTTCTTTAACAACTTGGTTAGCTAAATTTGTCCTTATATCAAACATTGTAAGTACAGCGCCTTCTATTTGCAAATCTTTATTTAAATGTTTTTTTACTAAATTAATTGTATTCATAAGTTGTCCTAAACCCTCTAATGCAAAATATTCGCATTGTACAGGGATTAAAACACTATTAGAAGCTGTAAAAGCATTTAATGTAATTAATCCTAAAGATGGTGGACAATCTATAAAAATATAATCATAATTATCTTTTATTTTATCTAATTTTTCTTTTAATCTGTGTTCTCTAGACATCATAGAAACAAGTTCAACTTCAGCTCCTGCTAAGCTTATATTTGCAGGGCATACTTGCAAGTTTTTCATTTGTGTAGATTGAATTGTTTTTTCAACATCTTCCTCATTTATTAAAACATCATAAACAGAAAATTCTAAATTCTTATCTAAACCAACCGCACTTGTTGCATTTCCTTGTGGATCAGCATCTATTAATAATACTTTTCTTCCCTTTTTAGCAAGACAAGCACATAAATTAACAGTAGTAGTTGTTTTACCTACCCCACCTTTTTGATTAGCAACAGATATAATTTTTCCCAAAAAAATCACTCCTTGTATATGTATTAAAAAAATTATAAGTCCTTATAATTTTGTATCTATGCATTTTTATATTAATATAATAAAAACATTTGTTTTTGTTCTACAAAAAACTATTATAAATATAATATAAAAAATTATATAAAAAGTCAATAAATTTTATTTGTTTTTTTGCAAGTAGAACTTCCCTATTATATAAAAAAATAAAAGGACCTCTTATAAAGGCTCTTTTACTGGTGTTCCTGCTTTTCTAGGAAATTTGCTAGAAGTATTTTTAATTTTATTTATAATAATAATATTTCTTTTTATATCTGAATCTGGTAGTAAAATTTCTTTTATATCTTCTATTTCTCCTCCAAGAACATTTATTGCATTTTTTGAAAAATTAATTTCTTCTATATTGCTTCCTTTCATTGCAACTAGTTTTCCTCCTACTTTAACAAACGGAAGAGTATATTCAGCAAGAACATTTAAAGGAGCAACTGCTCTAGAAACAACTTTATCAAAATTTTCTCTATATTCATTATTTTTTCCAAGCTCCTCTGCTCTTGCATGAATTGCACTTATATTTTCTAAATTTAATTTATTAATTACTTCATTTAAAAATTTTATTCTTTTATTTAAAGAATCTACTAATGTAATATTAACATCTTTTTTTATTATTTTAATTGGAATTCCGAGGAAAACCTGCTCCTGTACCTAAATCTAAAATTTTATCTTCGTTATCAATAAATTTTACAACTATTCCACAATCAACAAAATGTTTTAATATTATTTCATTATACTCTGTTATAGCTGTTAAATTCATAAATTTATTCCATTCTAACAAAATATTCATATAGTTATAAAACATTTTAACTTGCTCTTCATCTAAATTAATATTAATTTTATTCATTTTATTTATTAATTTATTTTTGAAAACTTCAAATTCCATTAATTACTTTCCTTTCTCTTTTCTTGTTCTAAATATATTAAAAGAACAGAAATATCAGCAGGTGAAACACCTGATATTCTAGAAGCTTGCCCTACAGATAGTGGTTTTATCTTGTTTAACTTTTGTCTTGCTTCTAAACATATTCCACTTATTTGGTTATAATCTATATCTTGTGATAATTTTTTATTTTCTAACTTTTTAAACTTTTCTACTTGTGCATTTTGTAAATTTATATAACCTTCATATTTTACTTGTATTTCAACTTCTTCCTTTTCTTCTTCTGTTAAATTAGGCCTATTTTTATCTACATCTTTAAAATCTTCATATTTTAATTCTGTTCTTTTTATTAAATCTGCAAGTTTTACTCCTCCAGTAATTTCCGAAGAATTTTTACTTTTTAAAATATTATTTATTTCATCAGTTGCCTTAATTGTAACTTTTTTAACTCTTTCAATTTCTTTATTAATATTATCTCTTTTTATGCAGAATTTTTTATATCTTTCTTCAGAAATTAGTCCTACTTCATATCCTATTTCTGTTAGTCTTAAATCTGCATTATCTTGCCTTAATAACAGTCTATATTCTGCTCTAGAAGTCATCATTCTGTATGGTTCGTTTGTTCCTTTAGTAACAATATCATCTATTAAAACACCTATATATGCATCAGATCTATGTAAAATAATAGGCTCTTTTTTTTGTAATTTTCTACTTGCATTTATTCCTGCAATTAAACCTTGTGCTGCAGCTTCTTCATAACCAGAAGTTCCATTTATTTGTCCTGCAAAGAACATTCCATCTATTGTCTTATATTCTAATGAAAGTTTTAATTCTGATGGATCTATACAATCATATTCAATAGCATATGCAGGTCTTGTAAATTCAGCATTTTCAAGTCCAGCAATTGTTCTATACATAGCAATTTGAACATCTTCTGGAAGTGACGAACTCATTCCTTGTATATACATTTCATCTGTATCTATACCAATTGGTTCTACAAAAATTTGATGTCTAGGTTTATCACTAAATCTTACAACTTTATCTTCTATAGAAGGACAATATCTAGGTCCTGTTCCTTTTATCTCCCCTGCATATAATGGTGAACGATGTAAATTTTTTCTTATAATTTCATGTGTTTTTTCATTTGTATATGTTAAATAGCAATCTACTTGATCTAATTTGCTTATTTTATCTTCAAATGAAAATGGCGTTATTTTACTATCTCCCTTTTGAACTTCCATTTTAGAAAAATCTATACTTTTTTTATTAATTCTCGCTGGAGTACCCGTTTTAAACCTAATTAAATTTATGCCATTTTTCTTTAAACTTTCAGATAATTTATTGGCTGCAAATACACCATCTGGGCCACTTTCTTGAGAAAATTCTCCAATAAACACTTTACCTTTTAAATATGTACCTGTTGCAAGTATAACAGATTTAACTTTATATATAGCACCTATATTTGTTTCTATTGCCTGTACTTTTCCATTTTCTACTTTAATATCTACAATTTCTGCTTGTTTTATATCTAAATTTTCTTGTTTTTCTAAAGTATGTTTCATTTCCATTTGATATCTTTTTCTATCTGCTTGAGCTCTTAAAGAATGAACAGCTGGTCCTTTAGATGTATTTAACATTTTAATTTGAATCATAGTTTTATCTATATTTTTTCCCATTTCTCCGCCTAAACTATCTATTTCTCTTACTAAATGACCTTTTGAGCTACCACCTATATGTGGATTACAAGGCATATTTGCAACTGCCTCTAAGCTTATAGAAAAAATAACTGTCTTCATTCCCATTCTTGCCGCAGCAAGTGCTGCTTCACATCCTGCATGACCTGCTCCAATTACAGCTATATCATAATTTCCTGCTTCATATTTCATTTTATTATTTCCTTTCTTATTATTTTTAGTTTTTTGTGGAACAAGAATTATTGTTCATAAATATTGTAAACATTTGTTTTATATTTCTTTTATTTTTAAATATTATGAATTTTTATATAATATCGCTAAATTATATTATTTTATTTTTTAATTGCTTTATATCTTATTTTCGTGGTTTGTAAATCTCTTTTTATATTAGATACTTTTTATATATTTTTATTTTATTTTCCTAAACAAAACTTTTTAAAAATTTCATTTATTATACTTTCAGATACATTCTCACCTGTAATATATCCTAAATTCTCTAAAGCATTTTTTATATTTATAGAAATAATATCAATAGGCATATTATCTTCTAAAGTTTTTATTGCTTCTTTTATATTTTTATTAGCTTCCTTAATATTTTCTTTATGACGAATATTTGTAATTAATAAACTATTATCATTTTTTATTTCATTAAACCTAAATAATTCAGCAATTTTATTGTATAAATCTTCTATTCCCTCTTTATTTAATGCAGATATTTTAATTATATTTTTATTATCTTTTATCTCTTTAGGAATTTCTACATTTACTTTAATTAAGTCAATTTTATTTAAAACTATAATATTTTTTTTGTTTTTAATTAAATCTAAAATTTCAATATCTTCTTTATCTAATTTTTTTGTTATATCAAAGATTGCTATAATTAAATCTGCTTCTTCTGCCATCTCTAAAGATTTTTTTATTCCTATTTTTTCAATTTCATCTGTTGCATTTCTAATTCCTGCTGTATCAATTATTTTTATTGGTATTCCATCAATTTCAACAAACTCTTCTATTGTATCTCTTGTTGTACCTTCATACTCTGTAACTATTGCTCTTTCTTCTTTTAAAATAGAATTTAATAAAGAAGATTTACCTGCATTTGGTTTTCCTATAATAGCTACTTTTAATCCCTCTTTAATAATTTTTCCATTGTCAAAACTATTTTCTAACTGTTTTAAATTATTATAAATATCATTTAATTCATTTAAAGTTTTATTATAACTTACTTCCTCTAAATCATACTCTGGATAATCTATATTTGCCTCTATATCAACCATTATATTAATTAATTTTTGCCTTACACTTTCTATTCTTTTAGATAAAAAACCTTGTAATTGTTTTAAAGAAGCACTTGTCTCAGATTCTGTTTTACTATTTATAATATCTATTACAGACTCTGCTTGAGATAAGTCTATTCTTCCATTTAAAAAAGCTCTTTTTGTAAATTCCCCAGGATTAGCTAATTTAGCACCATTTTCTATACAAGTTTCTAAAATTTTTCTAATTACAATATTACCGCCATGAGCATTAATTTCACACATATCTTCTGTAGTGTAACTTTTAGGAGATTTAAAATATGAAACTAAAACTTCATCTATTAATTCATTTGTATTAGGATTAATAATATGACCATATTTCATACTATAGCCAGGTATATCTTTTAAATCTTTTTTATTTTTTTGAATAAAAATTTTATTTAAAATATTAAAAGTATCTTTACCACTCATTCGTATTATTCCAATTCCACCAATTCCGTGGAGCCGTAGATATTGCAACTATTGTATCCATCTTTTCCTCCTAAATTTTTTTATACTTTTATTTATAATTTTAATTTTTTTATATTATTTTTATATATAATTATTTTTTTGTTACTAAAAATTTTTCTATTTAAAAAGTCAAAGCTCGCATACATTAATTGTATGAAACCGAACTTTGACTTCCGTTTCTAAAATCTATTTTAATTCAATTACTATTTTTCTATTTGGTTCTGTTCCAATACTATGAGTAATAACATTAGGATTTTCTTGTAATTTATTATGAATAATTTTTCTCTCAAATGCAGACATAGGTTCTAATGTAATAGATTTTTTATTTTTTTCTACTGTTTTAGAAACTTTAATAGCTAAATCTTCTAATGCTTTAATTCTCTTATTTCTATATCCTTCTATATCTACAATTATACGATATCTTTTTTCTAATCCTTTATTTCCTATTCTACTAACTATGGTTTGAAAAGCATTTAATGTCTCTCCCCTATATCCTATTAAAGAATTTATATTTTTACCTTTAATATTAATTTTTATATCATAATCTTCTTTTATTATTTCATAATTAATTTCTTCTATGTTTATTTTACTGAAAAATTTTTCTAAAAATGAATTTAAATTATTTTTTATAATATCATAATCTTTATCATTTATTTCTATTTTTTCATCTTTATATTCCCTTTTTTCTTCTTTTTTACTGTCTATATTTTCCTTAATAGTTAATTCCACTCTAACATTTCTAGGTGCTAATATATTAAAAAAGCTTTTTTTATTTTCTTCTTTTAAAATTTTTATATCTACATCTTTTTTAGAAACATTTAATTCTTTTAAACCTTTTTCTATAGCTTCTGTAGAAGTTTTTCCTTCTGAAATAATAGTTTTACCCATTTTAATTTTCCTCCTCTTTATCGAAAAACTTATTTAAAACTAATCTTTCAATTATCATTAAAATATTATTCATAAGCCAATATAAAGCAAGTCCTAAAGGTGCTATTATAGCAATAGATAAAGACATTATAGGCATAAATAAAGACATACTCTTACTTGCTTGTTCCATAGGATCTACTTCTTCTTTCTTTTCTTTATCTTCTTCATTGTCATTGTTTTCTATAATAATATCTTCATTTTTATTAGTCTGTTTCTTTTGTGTAATTGTAGTAATTTTTAATGAAATAATAGAAGAAATTACATATAATAATGGAATTACATATACTTTCCAATCATTTAAGCTTTGTGTTAAAACCTTACTTAAATCTAATCCTAAGAAATCCATATTAATATTGACATTTTCATCTTTTTCACCATATTGCTCAATAATTTGAATTTCTGGATAATTTCCTTTTATTACATTTTGTTCTTGCTCTAATTGATTTCTATAATTAGTAATTGTATTAATATCAACTTTTTTCATATATGTAAGTGGGCTACTTACTAAATAAAATACACTTAATAAAATTATAATTTGTACAATAGAACTTAAACATCCGTTAAATGGACTCATATTTTCGCTTTTATATAATCTCATTACTTCTTGATTTAATTTTTCTGGATCATTTTTATATTTAAATTGTAATTCTTTCATTTTATTTTGTATTTTAGAAGATTTCTTCATTGTTTTTTGTTGTTTTATAGATAATGGTAACATTATTAATTTTAAAATAATACTAAATAATATAATTGCTAGTCCATAATTATTAATTAATTGATAAATAAAATTAAGTAAATATCCAAATATATTTGCAAAAAAAGTAAACACTTATTAATCACCTCTTCTATTTTAAAGGATCATACCCACCTTTTGAAAATGGATTACATTTTAAAAATCTCTTAAATCCTTTTATAAATCCTTTTAAAAAACCATACTTTTTAATTGCTTGTTTTGTGTATTCTGAACAAGTTGGATAATATTTGCACTCAATACCATTTTTTTTTAAAAAAATGGATATATTATTTTGATAAAAATTAATTATTTTAATAAATAAATTATCTAATTTTTTCATAATATTTTAGCCTTTTTAAAAATATTTTCCATATCTTGTTTTATGTTTTTATATTCAATTTTTTCTATATTTTGATTTTTCTTACAAATAAAAACTATATTATATCCTACATTAATTTTATTTTCCAATAGTCTATAATTTTCTCTAATTAATCTTTTTACTCTATTTCTTTTTACAGCTTTTGCAAGTTTTACACCTACTGCAATTCCTATATAATTTATTTTTTTATTATTATTTTTTATATATATATCTATATAATTTCCTTTATAATATTTTCCTTTTTTCAAAATATTTCTAAATTGATAATTTTTTTTCAGTGTATCTGTTTTTAACATTTTTTCACCTTAATATTAATAAAGGCCACTTTAATTGCGGCCATTTTTATTTATATATTATGCTGATATTTTTTTTCTTCCTTTTGCTCTTCTTGCTTTTAATACAGCTCTACCTGCTTTAGTTTTCATTCTTTTCATAAAACCATGTTCTTTGCTTCTTTGTCTTGTTTTTGGTTGAAATGTTCTTTTCATAAATGCACCTCCTATATTTATTTACTATATATATAACCTTTTAGGATATTAATCTTCCCTAAGCATAAAGATTATAACTCAAATAACGTACATTTGTCAATATTTTTTTTAATTTATTGTAATTAAATTGTAATATTTTATATTTTATTATTTTTTTAATAAAAAAATTTTTTAGTTTTTATTGACTATTTTAGTATTATTTTGATATTATATAAAATTAATAGGAAATAAAAATATTACAAATTAATTACATAAATTTTCCATTATTAATTAAAAATATGTGGATATTTAAATAAAATATATTTGTTTTTTTAATTTTCTTTTTAAGAAAGGATTGAATTTTATGTCTTATGAAATAAATGAGCTATCTTCTAAAGCACAAGAAATATTAAAAAATGAAACAACTAAAATTACTTATGAAACATGGATGAGAAGTCTTGAAATACATAAAATTACAAAAGATTCAATAGTTCTTTTAACAACATCTAGCTTTAATAAAGACTATATAAAAAATAGATATTATGATTTACTATATAATACTTTTAAATTTATAACAAATAAAGATTATAAAATAGAAATTATTTCTGACGAAGATATTAAAAAAGACAATTTACAATCTGAAGAAAATACTAATAATTTTTCTCCAACTTATAATAATTCTTCATTAGATTCTAAATATACTTTTGAAACTTTTGTTGTAGGAAATAATAATCGTTTCGCACATGCAGCATCTTTAGCTGTTGCAGAAACTCCTGGCTCTTCATATAATCCATTATTTTTATATGGTGGTGTTGGTTTAGGAAAAACACATTTAATGTATGCTATTGGTAATAAAATTTTACAAAATAATCCAAATTCTAAGGTTTTATATGTTACATCAGAAAAATTTACAAACCAATTAATAAACTCAATAAAAGAATCTAAAATGGTACAATTTAGAAATAAATATAGAAATGTTGATGTTCTTTTAATAGATGATATTCAATTTATTTCTGGTAAAGAAAGTGTACAAGAAGAATTTTTTAATACTTTTAATACTTTACGTGATAATAAAAAACAAATTGTTATTTCTAGTGATAGACCTCCAAAAGAAATAACAAGATTAGAAGAAAGATTACGTTCAAGATTTGAATGGGGACTTATTGCAGATCTTTCTAATCCAGATTATGAAACACGTTTAGCAATTTTAAGAAAAAAAGCAAATTTAGATAATATTGTTATAGATGATGATATATTATCTAATATTGCAGATAGAATTTCTTCAAATATAAGAGAATTAGAAGGTGTATTTAATAAAATTATAGTATATTCTAAATTAAATAAAGGACCTATTACTATAGAAATGGCAGAAAAAGCAATGAATGATGTAACAACACAAAATAATAATGTTATATCTTCAGATTATATACAAGAAGTTGTTGCAAAATATTTTAATATTAATAAAAAAGATTTAATAAGTTCAAAACGTTCTAATAGTATTGCTTATCCAAGACAAATTGCAATGTATTTATGTAGAGAACTTGCAAATATGTCTTTTCCTAAAATTGGCGAAGACTTTGGAAATAGAGATCATACAACAGTTATGCATGGATGCAATAAAATAGAAAAAGAAATATTGGAAAATACAAATCCAAATACAAAACCAATTGTGGAAAGTGTTAAAAAAATTATTTTAGAAAAAAAATAATTTTAACATATATAAATATTTAATATTTTTTATATTTTTAAAAAATTTATGTTTGCAAAACAATTTTTTAAATAAAATAATTAAAACATTACTTACGGAAGTAATTAATTAGATATTCACAGTTTAATTGTTAATTGTGTGTATATAATATGTTAAAAATAATAATTTCCACAAAAAAATTATTATGTGTGGAAAGTTAGATTTAATTTTCCACTAACATATAAACACAATTTTCTCTACGGCTATCTATTATTAATTTAGTTTTCCACTAAATTCACAACACCTAATACTATTACTTCTATAATTATTTATTATATATAAAAGGAGATGTAAAAAATGAAAATAGTCTGTGACAAGGATAAAATCCTTAAAGCTATTAATTCCGTAGTAAAAGCAGTTGCTTCAAAAACTACAATGCCTATACTAGAAGGAATATTAATTCAAACAAATGATAATGAAATAAAATTAACTACATACGATTTAGAAATAGGTATAGAATATATAATTGATTGTGAAGTTAAAGAACAAGGATCTACAGTTGTTAATGCTTTAATGTTTAGTGAAATAATAAGAAAATTACCAGATACTCAAATAAATATTTCATTAAATGAAAATAATTTATTGGTTATAGAATGTGAAGGTTCTTTATATAAACTTGCAACAATGAATCCAGAAGAATTTCCAGAACTTCCTAAAATAGAAGTAGAAAATTCTATTGAATTAGAACAAAATACTTTAAAAAATATTATAAGAAGAACAATTTTTGCTGTAAGCAATGAAGAAAATAGACCAATTTTTACAGGATGTTTATTTGAAGTTATAAATAATAAATTAAATGTAGTTGCTGTAGATGGATTTAGATTAGCTTGGAGAACAAATTTCTTAAATGTAGAATCAAATAATTTTAGTGCAGTTATTCCTGGAAAAACATTAAATGAAATTAATAAAATAATTTTAGATTCGTTTGATATTGTAAAAATAGGGGTTTCTAAAAATCAGGCTTTATTTGAAATGGACAACTGTAAAGTAGTTACAAGAATATTAGATGGAGAATTTTTAAATTACTCAAATGTTATACCAAGTAGTTGGGAAACAAGAGTAAGAGTAAATAAAATGAATATTCAAAATTGTTTTGAAAGAATAAGTTTAATATCTTCATCTATTATAGAAAAAGAAAAAAAATATCCTGTTAAAATAAGTGTAGATATAGGAAAAATAACTATTTCTTGTACAAATCAAACAGGTGATGCAAAAGAAGAAATATATGTAGAAACAGAAGGAAAAAATATAGAAGCAGGATTTAATCCTAAATATTTCTTAGATGCATTAAAAGTAATTGATGATGAAGAAATTTATATAGATTTTGGATCAAATATTTCACCATGTGTAATTAGACCAGTTGACGAAGGGGAATATACATATATGATATTACCAATTCGTTTAAAAGATTAGATTCATAGGGGAAAAATATGTATATAACTAAAATAAAATTGCATAACTTTAGAAATTATAATAATCAAGAAATTAATTTTAATAAAAATATTAATATGCTTTATGGAGAAAATGCACAAGGAAAAACAAATATATTAGAAGCAATATTTTTATGTGCAATTGGAAAATCTTTTAGAGCAAAAAAAGATAATGAATTAATTAGTTTTAATAAAGATGAAGCTTGTGTTGAAATTGAATTTGAAAAAAAAGATAGAAATGCAAAAATAAAAATTGAAATTAATGAAAAAAAACAAATTAAATTAAATGGAATAAAAATTACGAAATTAAGTGATTTATTAGGAAATTTAAATATTGTAATTTTTTCTCCTGACGATATAAATGTTTTAAAAAATGGGCCTAGTAAAAGAAGAATATTTTTAAATATGATGATAAGTCAATTAAAACCAAGATATGTTTATTATTTTAATTTATATAAAAAGACATTAGAACAAAGAAATAATTATTTAAAACAAATAAAATATAATAAAAAAGATAAAAATATGATAGAAATTTGGGATGAATCTTTAGCAAATTATGCACAAAAAATATATGAATATAGATTAGAATATATAAACAAAATTAATAAAAAAATAAAAGATATTCATTCAACTATAACAGAAGAAAAAGAAGAAATAGAGTTAAAATATATTACAGATTTTAAAAATTTAGAAGATTTTAAAATATTATTAAAAGATAATTTAAAAAATGATATTGAAAAAGGATATACAACAAAGGGAATTCATAGAGATAATTTTGAAGTTTATATAAATAATAAATTAGTAAATATATATGGTTCACAAGGACAACATAGAACTGCAATGCTTTCATTAAAATTATCTGAATTATATATAATAAAAGATGAAATAGGTGAAGACCCCGTTTTATTATTAGATGATTTTATGTCTGAGTTGGATGAAAAGAGAAGAAAAAACTTTTTAAATAATATTACGGATGCTCAAATTATTATTACAGGAACAGAAAAATTAATACTTGAAAAAAATAAAATTAATGTATATAATGTTAAAAAAGGTAAGGTTGAAGAAGAATTATAGGGGAATATTATGTTTTTACATATAGGAAATAATATTGTAATAAAAAAAGAAGAAATAATAGGTATTTACAATATAAAATCAATAAAAGATACAATAGAATATAAAGATATAATAAATAAATTAAAATTAGAAAATAATTTAATAAAAGCAGAAAATATTGAAGAAAATACATTTATACTTATACAAAAAAATAACGAAATTAAAGGATATATTTCAAACATATCTTCTAATACTTTATCTAAAAGAATGGAAAATATGTAAAAAATAAATAATATCATCAAGATAATTACTGAAATGGAGGTTTAATATAAATGGAAAAATTTGAACATAAGTATGGGGCAGAACAAATACAAGTATTAGAAGGTCTAGAACATGTTAGAAAAAGACCAGGTATGTATATAGGAAGTGTTTCTGTTAGAGGTTTACATCATTGTGTATATGAAATTGTAGATAATGCTGTAGATGAAGCTTTAGCAGGTTATTGTAAAAATATACATGTTGTTATAGAGCCAGGAAATATAGTTTGTGTAGAAGATGATGGAAGAGGAATTCCAGTTGATATACATCCAAAAACAAAGATATCAGCAGCTGAAACAGTTTATACAAAATTAAATGCAGGTGGAAAATTTGGCGGAGATAGTGGATATAAAGTTTCTGGAGGATTACACGGAGTTGGAGCTTCTGTTGTAAATGCTTTATCAGAGTGGACAGAAGTTACAATACAAAGAGATGGCGGAATTTTTCAAATGAAATTTGAAAGAGGAAAAACAGTTGAACCTCTTACAAGAATTGGAGATTCTAAAAAAACAGGTACAAAAGTTAGATTCTTAGCAGATAATACAATATTTGAAAGCTTAAATTATGAATACGAAGTATTAGAAAAAAGATTTAGAGAAATGGCATTTTTAACAAAAGGACTAAGAATTACTATAGAAGATAGAAGAGAAGATGAAGTAAAAAAATCTGACTTCTGCTTTGAAGGAGGATTAAAATCTTTTGTTGAATTTTTAAATAAAAACAAAGAAAGTTTACACAAAAGTCCAATTTACATAGAAAAAACAGATGGAGAAGTTCCAGTAGAAATAGCAATACAATATACAAGTGCATATTCTGAAAGTATATATACATTTGTTAACAACATAAATACAATTGAAGGTGGAACTCACTTAGAAGGATTTAAAAGGGCCTTAACAAAAGTATTTAATGATTATGCAAGAAGTCATAATATATTAAAAGAAAAAGATTCTAACTTACAAGGTGAAGATATAAGAGAGGGAATAACAGCTGTTGTTTCTGTAAAAGTAAAAGAGCCTCAATTTGAAGGACAAACTAAAACAAAATTAGGAAATAGTAATGTTACAGGTATAGTTCAATCTATGGTAAATGATGCATTATCTAGCTTTTTAGAAGAAAATCCAAGTGTAGCAAAAACAATATTAGAAAAATGTGTAAGTGCATCTAGAGCAAGAGAAGCAGCAAGAAAAGCAAGAGAATTGGTAAGAAGAAAATCTGCATTAGAAACAACTACATTACCAGGTAAACTTGCAGATTGTAGTAGTAAAAATGCAGAAGAATGTGAAGTATATATAGTTGAGGGAGATTCTGCAGGAGGAAGTGCAAAACAAGGAAGAGACAGAAGATTTCAAGCAATACTTCCATTATGGGGTAAAATGCTTAATGTTGAAAAAGCAAGAGCAGATAAGATTTATGGAAATGACAAATTAAATCCTGTAATTGTTGCAGTAGGAGCAGGAATAGGTGCAGAATTTGATATAACAAAAATAAGATATGGAAAAGTAATTATAATGGCAGATGCCGATGTTGATGGTGCACATATTAGAACATTATTATTAACATTTTTCTTTAGATATATGAGACCATTAATAGAAAATGGAAATGTATATTTAGCACAACCACCTCTATATAAACTTTCAAAAAGAGGTATGAAAGATATATATTGTTATACAGATGAAGATATGGAAAAAAATCTTGAAGAAATAGGAAGAGATGGAGTATCAATTCAAAGATATAAAGGTTTAGGAGAAATGAATCCAGAACAATTATGGGATACAACAATGAATCCAGAATCAAGAATTTTAATAAAAGTAACAATGGAAGATGCAATAAAAGCAGATGAAATATTTACAATATTAATGGGTGATGATGTTGCACCAAGAAGAGAATTTATAGAACAAAATGCTAAATATGTTAAAAATTTAGATATATAAAAATAATAGCTAGACAAAGTATAATTGTCTAGCTATTATACGTAAAGCTAATATTAATCGCAGTTATAACAAATATTCATAAAATATTAACCTAATATATATTACTATATAAATAAGCTAATATTCCACAAATATTCATCCATAACCTCGACTATAAATACATTTTTAATAGCTAAATTCATCCTAAAAGGACTAGTATTAACCATATCAAATATAAATATAATCTTATCTAAAATATATTACCTATATTTTCAAGCTAAAAAAAACCTTAAATACAAATAATATACTTACAACGCCGGCAAAATATAACCTAAAAAAAGCTATAAAATACCTTTGCTCGAATTATATTAAGCTAATATACTTTAACCTAATATAATTCTTCGATTAACTAATATTAACCTTATAAAAATATTATTTGTATAATTTTATTATTTTATTCAAAAATAAAATAACAAAAATAATGTCGAAAAAAGGCATACTTTTTTTGTTGACATATTTTATGTTTACATAGTATCATAAAATAGTAAATAATATTTGTGGAGTGATAAAATGAATAATAATTCAAAAAAAGTTCAAGATTGGATTCCATTAAAGAAAATTTTAGAAAATGGAATAATAATAACAAAAAACGATACTTATGTAAAAATATTAAAAATACTGCCGATAAATTATAATCTAAAAACAGAATTCGAAAAAGAACAAATTTTAAATTCTTATAAAGTTTTTTTAAAAACATGTAATTTCAATATTCAAATTTTAATTCAAAGTAAAAAAGAAGATTTATCTCTAAATATTCAAAATATTCAAAATAAAATAGAAAAAGAAAATTCAAATATTAAAGAAATAGGAAAAAATTATATTAAATATATAACAAAAATAAATAAAGAAAATCAATCATCATCAAAAAATTTTTATATTCTTATAAAAAATTCCAAATTAAATGTAAATCCTGAAAATAAAACAGAAATTATTTTTGAAGAATTAAATGAAAAATATTTAAAAATTAAAGATACCTTAAATAGATGTCGGTAATGTTGTTCTTCAAATAAATACTAAAGATGAAGCAGTAAAAATAATAGAGTCATTTATAAATAAAAGAAATTATATAAATAATAATTAAAAGGAGGTTTTATATATAAAAAAAGATGTAAAAAATGTGGATAATATAATAAAAAAACGGAACTTATTCACAAATAGATTTTTTATCTCCATCATACATAAATTTAAAAAATCCAAAATATATTGAAATTGATGGTATATTTTATTCTGGTCTTCTAATTGTAGACTATCCCAGGGAACAAATAGACTTATTATTAAAAAATATAATAGAATTAAATTTAAATATGAATATATCAATTTTTTTTGAAAAACAAGATACTTATAAAACAATTAAAGATTTAACTTATAATATAGGAAATGTAAGTGTAGATTTACAAGAAACAAAAAATAATAGGCAAGATATAGAAATAGCAGCTTTTACATATAATGATGCAAAATATATTAGAAAAGAAATGCAAATAAATAATGAAGATTTATATTATTTGTACATTTATATAAATATATTTTCAGAAAATGAAAAAGAGATAGAAAATTTATTAAATAAATTAGAAGGAATATTACAAAGTAAAGGAATACAAACAAGAAGGTCGTATTTTAGGCAAGAGCAAACTTTTTTATCATGTATTCCTATAATGGAAAATAATAATGAGATAAAAAATGCTAGTAAAAGAAATGTTTTAACAAGTGGATTAATTGGAACATACCCATTTATTACTTCATCTATTTTTGATGAAGAAGGAGTTTTTATAGGAACAAATATTTATAATAATTCGCTAATTTTTATAGATAGATTTAATAAAAAATATAAAAATTCTAATATGTGTATTTTTGGGACAAGCGGTGCAGGTAAATCTTTTTATACAAAATTATTAATTTTAAGATATAGAATTTTAGGTATTTCACAATATGTTATAGATCCAGAAAGAGAATATACAAACTTATGTAAAAATTTAGATGGTTCTTTAATAAAATTAGGTCCAACTTCAGATACATATATAAATATTTTTGATATTAGAGAAGATAGTATAGAAGATGAAGAAAAAGGATATTTGGCAACAAAAATACCAAAATTACTAGGATTTTTTAATTTAATATTTGGAAATATAAATGAGGAAGAAAAGGCAATTTTAGAAGAAAAAATAATAGAGTTATATAATAAAAAAGGAATAAATTTTAATGATATAAGTTTATATAAAAAAAGTAAAAATAAAAATAATATACAATTAAATCCAGAATTTAAAAATGAAAAAGATATGCCACTATTAGAAGAATTTTATGAAATTTTAAGTAAAAATAAAGAAACAAAATTAATGGCAATAAAATTAATTCCTTTTGTAAAAGGCTCCTTAAAGTTTTTTAATAATTATACAAATGTAGAATTAAAAAACAAATTAATTGTAGCAGATGTTTATGAATTAGGAGAAGAAAATTTAAAATATGGTATGTATTTATTTACAGATTTATTTTGGGACAAAGTTAAGAAAAATAGAGAAGAAAAAAAGGCTATTTATTTAGATGAAATTTGGAGATTAATAGGAGTTACATCTAATAAAGAAGTAGCAGGATTTGTTTATAAAATTTTTAAAACAATTAGAAAATATGGAGGAAGTAGTATAGCAATAACCCAAGATGTTTCAGATTTATTTAGTTTAGAAGATGGAGCTTATGGTAAAAGTATTTTAAATAATTCAAATATTAAAAACTTTTTTTCTTTGGAAGAAGAAAATATAAAAGTTTTAGAAAAATTTTTAAATATTTCGGAAAAAGAAAAGATAGAAATAAAATCGTTAAAAAGGGGAGAAAGTTTAATGTTTGTAGATAAGGACCATATTTTAACAAAAATAGAAAGTAGTGAGAATGAAAGAAGAATTATTTTATAAGGAGACAAAAATGAAAAATATAATAACTGCAATTGGAAATCCAATATTAAATAATCAATTAAAAAAAAATAATAATATAAACATAATAAAAAATGATATAAAATATAAAGATGAATTATTAAATGAAATAAAAAATAATAAAAATATAGATTTTATTATTTTAAGTGAAATTATAAAAGGAAAATTAAAATTTGAAGAATTAATTAAACAAATTAATTTAATTAATTCACAAATAAAAATAATAATTTTGCTTTTAAATGAAAAACAAGAATTAATAAATAAATTAAATTATAAAAATATTTATAAAATATATATAAATAATAAAGTAAATATAAATAATATTATAAAAGATATAGAAGATTATAATAATTATAATCAAGAAAATTACAAAATAAAAAATTTTAGTAATTTAAAAAATTTATTTTTTTCAAAATTAACAAATAAAAAAATTAAAAAAGAAAAATATTGTAAAACAAAAATTATATCAATAATAGGAATATCACAATCTGGAAAAACATCACTTATTTTATTATTTATAAAATTATTAAAAAATAAAAAAATATTAATAATAGATTGTGATACTAAATTTAATGAAATTCAATTAATTTTAAATTCTAAAAATAAATTAAAAAAAGAAATTATAAAAATTACAAATAATTTAGATATATTAAATTTAAATTTAAAATTTAATAATAATTATAATCATTTAAATAAAAAAATAAATTATTATAAAAATAATTATGATTATATTTTTATAGATAATAATTTAGATAATATATTTTTTAATAAATTATTAGAATTAAGTAATAATATATTATTTTTAATAGAACCAAATTTATTAAAAATAAATAAATCTAAAATATTAATAGAAGATAAAATAAAAAATAATAAAAATATTATAAATAAAACAAAAATTATTATAAATAAAAATTCAAAATATAATATTGAAAGTCAAATTTTATATAAAATATTTGATAATTATAAAATTATAGGAAAAATAATATTTAGTAAATGTATATTTTTTAGATATAAATATTTAAAAAATATAAAAGTAAGAAACGAAATAAAAAAAATTATAAATAATATTTAAATAAATGGAGGTTTATATGGAACAAGAATTAGAAAATAATATTAATTCTAATTTAAAAAATAATAATGAAATAGAAATAAAACAAAATAATTTTTTAAATAATGCAATAGGAGAGGTTGCAAACACAGCTATAGATGTAGGATTAAGATTTGTTTTGCCAGATTTAATAGAAAATCAAATTATTGAAGTAAAAGATACATTATTTAATGAAGGATTAAAGGAGGGAATAAATAAAGCTATTGAAGAAGGAATTAATCTTGGAAAAAGTGTGTTGGGAATTTTTACTGGAAAATTTGAAAATATTAGTCAGATGCAAAATGCAATAAAAAAAGGAGGAATAATAGATGGAATTTCAAATGTAATAGATAATGTAGTAAATAAAGGTGAAAATAAAGGAAAGCTTTCAAATAATATTGCATCATTAATAAGAAATGGAAAAAATGTAATTTTAAATAATATAAGTAGTAATATAGAAGGTTTAATAGAAAATCAATCTATAAAAGTAGATAAATTAGAAAAATATAATAATAATTGGAGAGTTTTTTATAATAATAAGGATTTTAATGGAATGGAATTAGAATATAAAAAGATAAAAAATATTTTAAAGGAAATTGTACCATTAGAAAATACAATAAATAGTGCAAGAGAAATAGAAAATATACATAATTTAATAAAAAATAATGGTAAAAACTTTAATGTATCAGAATACGAACTAGAGTTAGCAAAAAAGATATAAAATAGCAAATTTTTTTCCTTTTTTCTTGCATTATTTTATATTTTTTAATATAATAAACTCATACGGAAAACAAGGAAAGAAGGTTTTTAAATGAGTGACACAGATGGAAAAATTATAGAGAGAGACATAGAAAAAGAAATGCGTACAGCATATATAGATTATGCTATGAGTGTTATTGTACAACGTGCATTGCCAGATGTTAGAGATGGGCTAAAACCAGTACATAGAAGAATTTTATATGCTATGCATGAAGATGGAATTACAGCAGACAAACCTTATAGAAAATGTGCAAATACTGTAGGTTCTGTTTTAGGAAGATATCATCCACATGGTGACTCTTCTGTATATGATGCTATGGTTAGAATGGCGCAAGACTTTTCTTTAAGATATATGTTAATTGATGGACATGGTAATTTTGGTTCAATAGATGGTGATGGAGCTGCAGCAATGAGGTATACAGAAGCAAGAATGGCAAAAATTTCTGAATATATGCTTACAGATATAGAAAAAAATACAGTAGATTTTATGCCAAACTATGACGACAGACTTCAAGAGCCAACAGTTTTACCTGCAAAAATACCTGCATTATTAGTAAATGGTTCATCTGGTATTGCTGTTGGAATGGCAACAAATATACCACCACATAATTTAACAGAAGTAATTAATGGATTAATAAAAATTATAGATGAAGATGATGTTTCAGATGAAGCATTAATGCAAGAAATAAAAGGACCAGATTTTCCTACAGAAGGAATAATTCTTGGAACATCTGGAATTAAAGAAGCTTATACTACAGGTAGAGGCAAAATTACTTTAAGAGCAGAAACAGAAATAGAAGAAATGAGTAATGGTAAACAAAGAATAATAGTAAAATCTTTACCATATCAAGTTAATAAATCAAAACTTATAGAAAATATGGCTCATTTAGTTAGAGAAAAAAGAATTGAAGGAATATCTGAAATAAGAGATGAATCAGACAGAAATGACAGAGTTAGAATTGTAATAGAACTTAAAAGAGATGCAAATGCTCAAGTTGTTTTAAATCAATTATTTAAAAATACACAAATGCAAGATACATTTGGTATAATAATGTTAGCATTAGTAAAAGGTGAACCAAAAATTTTAACATTAAGACAATGCTTAGACTTATATTTGGAACATAGAAAAGATGTTATTTTAAGAAGAACTCAATTTGATTTAGATAAAGCATTAGCAAGAGCACATATATTAGAGGGATTAAAAATTGCATTAGATAATATAGATGAAGTAATAGAAATAATTCGTTCTTCATATGATGACCCAAAAGAAAAATTAATGGAAAGATTTGGTTTTACAGACATACAAGCACAAGCAATATTAGATATGAGATTAAAAACTTTATCTGGTTTACAAAGAGAAAAAATAGAAAATGAATATAATGAATTAATGAAATTAATTGAACATTTAAGAGCAGTTCTTGCAAGTGAAAAATTAGTTTTTGATATTATTAAAGAAGAATTATTAGAAATTAAAGAAAAATTCGGAGATGAAAGAAAAACTAAAATAAAAGCTGCAGAAGGCGAGTTTAATGTCGAAGATTTAATAAAAGAAGAACAAACAGTAATTGCTTTAACACATTTAGGTTATATAAAAAGAATGCCAATAGACACATATAAAAGTCAAAAAAGAGGTGGAAAAGGAATTACAGGTATTACAACTAAAGAAGGAGATTTCGTTAAACAAATATTTACAGCTTCTACACACGATACAATTTTATTCTTTAGTAATAAAGGAAAATTATATAGATTAAGAGGATATGAAGTTCCAGAAGCTGGTAGAACAGCAAGAGGAACAGCAATAGTAAATTTATTAAGTTTAGATAACGGAGAAAAAATATCTGCAGTTATACCAATAAATAACTTTGCTGAAGGAAAATACTTACTTATGGCAACAAAAAATGGTCTTATTAAGAAAACAGCATTAACAGAATATAATTCAGCAAGAAAAACAGGTTTACAAGCTATAACATTAAAAGAAAATGACGAATTAATTACTGTAAAACTTACAGATGGAGAAGATAATGTTGTTTTAGTTACAACTGGAGGAATGTGTATAACATTTGACGAAAAAGATGTTAGACCAATGGGAAGAACAGCACAAGGTGTTATAGGAATAAAATTAGGTAATGATGATGAAGTTATAGGTATGGAATCTATAATAGGAAATAATACAACACTTCTAACAATTACAGAAAACGGATTTGGAAAAAGAACAGAATTAGATGAATACAGAGTGCAAAATAGAGGAGGAAGAGGAGTTATTACATATAAAATAACACCAAAAACAGGAAAAATAGTTGGAGTAAAACTTGCAAATGATGCAGAAGATGTAATGCTTATATCAGATACAGGAACAATAATAAGATTAAATGTAGATGAAATTAGCGTTTTAGGAAGAGCAACACAAGGAGTAACATTAATGAGAACAAATGATGGTGGAAAAGTTGTAAGTATAGAAACAATTGAACCAGAAGAAAATGAATAATAATTAAATAATTATTAAGTAAATAAAAAATAAAACCTATTAAAAATAGGTTTTATTTTTTTAATCTTATATCTTCACCAAAAAATCTACAAATATTATAATTTCCAGCAATTCTAGAAAAAATTCTTTCATCATATGTATCTAAAATATTTTTTAAACTTAAATTTGTAGAAATTATTGTTTTTGTTACTTTATTATTTTGATTTAGTAATCTAGGATTTAAAACATTAAATAATTCTGTATATTTTAAACTATTCATAGATTCTGTACCTAAATCATCAATAATTAATAAATCAACATCTAATAAATTATTATAAAAATCTTTTAAATTATTATCTCCAAATCTATATGATATAATATTATCTAACATATTTGGTGCTGTTTGGTATAAAACAGTTTTATTTTTATTTAATAATTCTTTTGCAATACAATTAGAAAGAAATGTTTTTCCGAAGTCCAGTATTTCCTGTAAATAGAAGATTTTTTTCATCTGCATTATCAAAATTATTAATAAAATTATTACATATCTTTTTTATATTTTTTATATTTTCTCTAGGTGAAACTTTTGAGTTATATTTTTCTATATTAATTTCATCAGAATATAAATTATCATTAAAAGTTTCAAAATTTTCTTTATCTAAATTTCCTATATTACATTTATTATAATTAATATCAAATATTTTTTGTTTCAAACAAGAACACATAGAAGAAAGACCATTTTCATTTTGAATAAATCCAGTATCATTACACATTTTACAACTATAATTTGGAATAAAATCGGATTCATTTAAATTTAAATTTTTTAAAATAATATTTTTTTTGTTTTTTAAATCCATTATTTTTTTATTTATTATATCTAATTTTTTTTTTGTATTATTTAATAAGATAATTTTAGATTTTTCTAAATATAAATTATTTAAAGTATCAATAATATTTTTAAGTTCTGGATTATTATCAAATAAAATTTTTTTCTTTTCTTCTAATTCAGCCTCTGCATAAGTCCTTTTTTTATCGTATTCAATTAATATATTTTTTAAAGTAGAGTTTTGCATATTTCCTCCAATTAAAATTTATTAGCATATAATGAATCCATATTATCATAATTTCTTTGTTCATAATTATTATAGCCTTGTTTTTTCTCAATATTTTTAATACTTTTATTTTTTGATTTAAATTCAGATAAAAATTTTTCTACATCATTAACTGTTTTTAAATTTCTATCATACCAATCAGATATAATTTTATTTAAATAATCAAAATTAGGATTTGTTTTTGATGTAGTTTTCTTTAAAGCAAGTTCTATAATATCTAAACTATAACCATAATCAACAGTCCATTTTTCTATATAATTAGATTCATATTCTGTTAAATTTCTATTAATTCCTAATTTTTTAGAAATTGATTTCTTTATTTTAGTAAAATTTTCTTGTTTTAAGAAATAATTATCTAAATCTGAAAAGGTTTTTATATTATTTTTATACCATGCTTCAGCAACTGTTTGAATATAATTTCTGCTAGTACCATTTCTTTGGAAACAATAGTTAAACAATGCAATCATAACATCTTCATCAAAATTATATTTTTTAAACCATAAATCTATATCATTATACCAAGTTGGTCTCATCATACCTTGGAAACATAAATTATTAATATTTTCAATTGCCATCGCTCTTGTTTTATTTTTTTCTGTTTTCTTAATATCTTCTGGAGAAGAAGTAAGCTTAGGTGAATATAAACTATGTAATTCTAATTCCTGTAAATCATTTAAAATAAAACCTGTGGGAGTTTTTGTTAAAACATTTTCATTTTCCCAAAATTTTAAAGCTTCTTCAATAACTTTAAAAGAAATATTCAATTTTTTAGATAAATCATTTATTTTAATTTCTTTATTATATTTAGATAAGTATAATATATATAAATATACTTTTACATAATCACCATTTGCCATAGATAAGTATTCTGCAAAGAATACATCTGGAATTGTAGTTGTAGAAAATAAAAAAGATTGATCTGCATGTTTTAATTTCATTAAAGAAAACCCCCTATAAAATGTTTGTAAAATTATATCATTAAATAAGAGAATTTACAATGAAATTTAAAATTTTATTTGTTAAATAAATATAATTTTGGTCTTAATAAATATTTTATAAAGTAAAATAGAACGTATAAAATATTTTCGTGATTAAATCCAATTAAACTAAAAATAAATAAAGGAAAATATAAAATTATAATAAAAAATATTTTAATATTTAAATTATTAAAAAATAAATTAGATAAACAAAAAACAAAAATAAACCAAAATAGATTAAAAATTGCTGTTGAATAATCAAACAGACCAAATAATTTATTTTTAAATTTATAATTTTGTGGAAAGATAAACTTCATATAAAACCTCCACTTAAAATTAATTATAAAAAATATAGGAGATAACTATTATTTTGATAAATAATTAAATTTAGAAAAATTATTATGAACCTCTGTAGAAATACCACCAAAAATTTCGCGAATATAAGAGTTTGCTTTCATTAATGCATAAATAGAACCAATATACATAAATTGTGAAAAAACATCAGAATTAAAATTTATAGAAAATATAATTAAAAAAATTATTGAAATTAACTGCTGAACAAGTAATAAAGATAAAAAGCATTTAAGCCACGACTTAAAAATCCAACTACAATTTTGATTAGTAAGTGTCATAATGCAAAATGGAAATATTAAAATAAAAACTTTAACCATAATATATCTTAAAGAATAAGTAAAAATTAAATTTAATAAACCAACAGTAGAAATAAATTTTAAAATACCATTAAAAGAAAGTAAATTTAATTCTCCTTCAACTGAAATTGTAGAATTTAATTCATTAATTAATTGTGAAAAACAAATATCTTTTTTATATAAATTTTCTCCAATTTCTCTAATAGCAGAAGAAGTAATAGAATTTAAATAAATTATTTTTTCACATATAAAAAATGAGCAATTCATAAATATTGCGATTAATAATAATTTAAAAACAAATTTATAAGGATTTTCAATTCTATTATTAATATAGGTAGAAAATAATAATTGAATACAATAATATAAAACATACCCTACTAAAAGTGAATTACAAATTAATAAAATTCCCTTATTAGCTGAGTTACCTAAAATATTTTGAAAATATGAATCATGTAAAATATTTGTATCTATAAATGTTATATCATCTAAAATTGTATATAAAGAATTATTAATAGAACCTAATAAATTATTAAAAATAGAATTAATTGTATTAGTAATTATTTCGGTTATTTCACTGCTAGTCAAAAAATCACCTCTTATCCAACTAAGCTTTTAACAGCTGCAAGAACTAAATCTATTGCTAAAATAAAAGCATAAGATATTAAAGAATTTCTTACTAATTTTTTTCCTGTACGTATTTTTTCTTCATCACCAAAGCTAAATTTTTGCATTAAAAAACCACTTGCAGTTGAAACTGCAGCAATGGGAGTAGATATTTTCATAATCCATTTTTCAATTTCCTCAAAAGCTTTTTGAAGAGTAGAGATAAGTTTAGGGTCTGAACAAAAACAACATTTAGAAAAAATAAAAAGTAAAAGTATAGAATAAAAAATAATAAATAAAAAATAAAATAATTTCTTTTTATTCATAATAAAAAACCTCCGTTTAAATAAAATATAAAAAATAATTATTGTGTATAATTATTATCTTTAAAATATGGAATCATTTCTAATTTTGTAGGAGGCAAAATAGAATTGCCATTTGATAAAAAAGATAAACATGTAAATGTTTCTAAATTTTGTGTAAAATAATTTAAATCGTAAATAAAATCATTTTGAATTTGTGTACTAATACTTTCGGAAATATTAGATTTTTTTGAAATAAATGAATTTGATATAAAATTAAAATTTGTTTCGTTAGAATTTTCAGATATACTTTTTAAAATTTTCTTTTTATCTTCTTTTCCAATTTGTTTTTGAGCACTTTCTATTGTATAAATATCGTCTGTTCGATACCATAATTTATTAATTAAATTTTGTACAATTACTTTTACACTATTTTCATCATGCAGTGTGTGCAAAAGAGATGAATAACTTTGTGTGGCAACTATATTTATACACTTTGCCTCTCTGCTTTGTGCAAAAAAATCTGCATCTGTAGTAGTTACATATTCGTGAAACTCATCACTAATAAAACAAACTGTTCTTAAATTATTAGAATTATTTTTAAGTCTAGTCATAACTTCTGTTTGAAAATCTAATTTTAAATATGTTGCAATAATTTTTGCTAAATTCTTATATTCAAAAATATTCATACTTAAAACTACAATTTTTCCTTTTTCAAAAACCTCTTTAAAATTTTGAAAAGATAAATCTTCTTCTTTAGCAGAAAAAGTATTAAAAACTTTATAATCAGAAATAAAAGTATTTGTAATTCTAGTTATTTCAGATTTTAATATGGAAAGAGTTCTATTATCTAAAGAAAAAAATTCTTTTTCTAAAAAATTTAATGAAGATAAAATATCATAAATTTCTTCCTCTTTTAATTTACCTGATTGAAAAATATTTTTTAAAATTACTAATTTTTCTTTATAATAATTTTCATTAGAAATTAATTTATGAATTTCTTCAAAATTTACATATCCATTATTATAAATTCTGCAAAGTTTAATACATTCTGCTAAAATTTGTTCAACTTTATCTAACCAATAACTTTCAGAATTATTAGGAGAAAATAAAGTTAAAATTGTTTTAAGTCTATTTGCAAGAACAATTGGAGTAAGATTTGGTTTGTGTATAGGATTATACTTTTGACCAGAGAATAAGCTAATTACAATCAAATCATTTTCTCTATTATATTTTTTTGCATATTTTTTTACTTGATGAAACATATTTCCTTTAACATCTAAAATAAGCATACCTAATTTTTTTTGGGGATTATTATATTCATAAGAAATAAATTGTTCTAAAAAAGGATATATTGCACTACTTGTTTTTCCACTGCCTATAGTTCCAGTAATTAAAATATTTTGATATAAACTTTTTTCATTTAAATAAATTTTATTTTTTGATGCATAATCTAAACCTAATAACAAATTTAAATTAGAATTATCAACTTTTTTTATTTTTTCTTCAACATGATTATTAAACATAAATAATTTATTATAAATCAAATTTAATAAAATAATATTTGAGGATAGAGAAATGATAATAGAAAATAATTTTATATTTTTCCATAAAATAGGTTGATTAACACATATATCATATGGATTTATGCAATAGGGTATTATAATAGATTTATATAAATAAATTTTATAGAAAAAAAGTAGATAAAAAGATAAAGAAAAAAAAGTAAAAAAACAAATAAAATATTTTTTTCTTTTTATTATATAATTGAACAAAAAAAACACCTACTCAACTTATAAATTAAATTTTTTTAATTTGGAACCTTGTGAAGAGTAAAATAAATGATTACTTACAAATATATAAATTGAATAAAAAGTAATAAAACAATTTATAATAATAGAAATAAAAAATAAATTAAGAATAAATTTTATAAAAATCACCTACCAAAACAAATTTTAAATAATTTTATATAAAAGATTTTGAAATGTCTATACTTTTTTGTAAAAAAATGGTATAATGTAAGACATATTTCGACAAAAAAGAAAGGAGTATTAAATATGAAAATAGAAAAAACTACAAAAATTGGAGATTTATTAGAAGAATATCCAGATAAAGCAGAAATTTTATTAGAAGCAGGAATGCATTGTTTAGGATGTCCAGCATCACAAGCAGAAACATTAGAAGAAGCATGTATGGTTCATGGAATAGATGTAGATGAAATTATAGAAAAACTAAACAAATAAACAAATAAACAAAAACAAAATTCTCCAAAAAATTTACCAAAAATGGTTGACATTTTGTAAAAAATATTGTATTATAGAGAAGCATTGTGATTAAAAACAATGTATTTGGGCTATTAGCTCAGGTGGTAGAGCACTTGACTTTTAATCAAGTTGTCCCGCGTTCGAGTCGCGGATAGC
>CANRKA010000016.1 GCA_947631025.1 uncultured Clostridia bacterium
TAACAAATATGAAATTATATATTTATGGTGGAGAACCTGATGGAAACTATATAGCTTCAATGAAAGCTCTAAATTCTATATATCAAAAACATAAAGACGATTTAGAAATTCAAGAAAAAACAAGAGTTGGAAAGATTACTTATGGTGAATTATATAGAAAAATGATGATAACTGTTTCATTAACACACTCTGCACAAGTTTCTTTGTGGATGCAAACAGATACACCAGAAAATCAATCAACAGCACTTGCACGTTATGAAATATTTAAAAACTTACATAAAAATGATGATTTTGTAGCTTTAAGAAATTCAGAAACACAAGCTATAGAAGTTGATTATACACCATTATTTGAAAGCTTAGAAGTTGAAGAAATGCGTTTTGTTTTAAACAATATTATAGATGATGAATCAATATATTGGTTAAACGATTACGTTCATAATAGAATTAATGAACATCCTAAAGAGGTTGGAAAATATTTAACACCACACCCATATATGAAATATATTGACCCAAATTATGCAAGAGCTGAATTTCACGATGAAACTAAGAAAGATGGATATGATAAAAAATACGAAGGAGTATTTTCAAATTATCATGTAACATGGAGACCAGGTCTTTATAAATTATGGATGAATATTGAAGGTGGAGCTGTTTGTGGAGGAATTTCTAAAATTGGTTCTAACATAAGAGGAGTTAACGGAATTCCATCATCAGTTATTTCACAACCAGGACACGCAGCACTTATTTATTATAGCCAAGATGATAAAGGAAATGGTTATTGGAATATAGATAATGATGTTAGTGGATGGGCACAATCTGGAAAAACAGAAAGATTATCATTAAGATCTCCATTAGGTTGGGGAGATGACGATTATGCTGAAGGTTGGCTTGCTTCATATGTTCCACTTGCACAAGATGCTATAAATAATTTTGATGATTATACAAAATCAATGGAATATGTATATTTAGCAAATTCTTATTCAGAAAATAGCGAAAAGCAAATGGAATTATATAGAAATGCATTAGATGTTATGCCAATAAATATAGATGCATGGTATGGAATTATTAAACTTTACGAGGCAGATTCAACTAAAACAGATGAACAATATTTAGAGTTAGCTGAAGAAATTGGAAATGCTTTAAAATGCTATCCATTACCAATGTATAACTTAACAAATAGAATTAAAAAAGATTTTAATAGTGAAGATAAAGAAAGTTATACAAAATATATGTTTAGATTTACACTATTCCAAACTAACATATTAAGTACTGGTAGTACTTGGACTAATGCTAAAGATAGACCTGAAAAGGGAGCAACTAAAGAAAGTATAAATAACTATTATACAAATTGGGTATATCAACCAAGTGTAACAAATGCAGTTGCTAAATTTTTATTAGGTCAAACAGATACTGAACTTGCTAAATTCTCATTTGATAAAGTTGAAACTGTTATTAAGGCTGAAAAAGAAGGAGAAGAAGATCAAGTTTTAGTTACTGAAGCTGGAACTTTAAAATTATCAGATAGTTTCAAAGATTCTGGAGTTCGTTGGAATTACACTTTAGATGGAAAATCTTATGATCCAAGTAAATATAAAGAAGTAACTAATTCAAACGAAGTTAAATTAACAGACGAGGAAATAGCTAAAATTACAGCTGATAATGACATATATGTTCATATTGTTGGAACAGAATATTCAGATGACACTTTATACAAAATAGATATTTTACCACAAACAATTTCAAGTGATGTTTATGCTAATGACTTAGAAAACCGTATGATGGGAATTGATACTAATCTTACTGAATGGCGTTATGCAGAAAATAGCCAAATCTCTACAGTATCATTAAGTGAGGAATCTGAAGAAAAAACAACAGTAGCAGATAATACTGCTAAAACTTCAGATAATAGCGAATGGATTTCATTTGCAACAGAATCTCCAGTATTAAAAGGAGATGTTACAATTGAATTAAGACAAAAAGCTAATGGAACAAAACTTCCAAGCGATATTGCTACATATAATTTTACTTCAGAAAATGAAAAAGATTTAGAAAGAAGATATGTTCCTGTTTCACACTTAGCAATTGAGAAAGTTTCTACTGAAGCTACAGGTCAAGGTAGATATGCTAAAAATGCAATTGATGGTAACTATAATACAAGTTATCACTCAGATTGGAATGGTAAAGACACAGAAAGATATATGATTATCAAAATTGATAGACCAATTTATTTATCAGCTATTGAATATGTCCCAGGAGGCGGAGGAAATGGTAGATTATTAGATGTATCAATTTCTGTAAGCCCAACAGGTGAAGATGGAACTTGGACAGATGTATACACAAAGAAAAACTTAGAATATGTTGATACAAATAAAGCTAATGATTACGATTTTGGTTTAAAAAATATTAAGAAATTCGACTTAGAAAAGACAGAAGAAGAACTTAAAGAAATTGGAAAAGTTCAATATGTAAAAATATGGGCTGAAAGAGCTACAAATGGAAATTGGTTTACAGCTAGAATGTTTAACATATTCGAAAATGTTAAATTAAACCCACATCCAACAGCTAGTGTTGAATTTAATACAACAAATCCAACAGCAGGTAATGTTGAAGCAACAATTACAAACTTTAGTGCAGAAAATATTGAATTAATTGATTATGAAGATATTACAGAAGACGAAATTATAAGTGAAGATATTAAAAACATTGAAGAATTAAAAGATACATCTAAATATGTTACACTTAGCGAAGATAAAACGAAAGCTACATTTACAAACAATGATAAATATACATTTATATTTAAAAATACAGATACAGGACATATAGGAACAGCTACAGCTAATGTAACTTGGATAGATAAGGAAGCTCCAAAAGCTGAAATTAAATATAGTACAACAGACTTAACTACAGGTGAAGTTGTTGCAACACTTACTGCAAATGAAGATATTATTGTAACAAATAATCCTAGCAACGATAATAACAATAACGGTAAAGAATATACATTTACTACAAATGGAAAATTTACTTTTGAATATACAGATCTTGCCGGAAACAAAGGAGAACCAGTTACAGCATCAGTAAATTGGATAAATGCATCATCAAATAATGCAATGCAAGATGGACCAACACTTAGTCCAAATCAATCAGGTCAAGAACAACCAGGAATTGAAGAACAACCAGGAACAGGAAGCACTGGAACACCAAGTGGAAGTGAAAAACCAGGAACAGGAAGTACTGGAGCGCCAAGCGGAAGTGAAAACCCAGGTACAGGAAGCACTGGAACTCCAAGCGGAAGTGAACAACCAGGTACAGGAAGCACTGGAACTCCAAGCGGAAGTGAACAACCAGGTACAGGAAGCACTGGAGCACCAAGCGGAAGTGAACAACCAGGTACAGGAAGCACTGGAGCGCCAAGCGGAAGTGAACAACCAGGAACAGGAAGTACTGGAGCACCAAGTGGAAGTGAACAACCAGGTACAGGAAGCACTGGAACTCCAAGCGGAAGTGGAAACTCAGGAACAGGAAGTACTGGAGCGCCAAGTGGAAGTGGAAACTCAGGAACAGGAAGCACTGGAACTCCAAGTGGAAGCCAAAATTCAGGTACAGGAAACAACAGTAATATAGGAGGAGTAGGAGAGCAAAAACCAGGTAATGTAAATAATGCAGAATCTAAAGAAGGTAATAAAGATTCTAAAGGAAATACAACTTCAAATAAAAATGGAAAAGCAATAGATTATTCTATTAGTAAAGAAAATTTACCAAATACAGGTGTAGAAACTGCTTTAATTACTGTTATCGCATTTACATCAATTACTGCTGTAATATTCCTTGCAAGATATATAAATGTTGCAAAAAAATGTAAATAAAAATAAAAAATAGCTAGATTTTATTCTAGCTATTTTTTTTAGGTTGACTTTTCTCGAATAACCTGGATTGGCTAATATTTCCTTCCAGATTTGTTCTATAATAGATAAGTTTGTGTTGTTATAATTACTCAAGGAGGTGGTGTTGCAGCACCAGTAGGAGGTCAAATTTTAAGTGAAGTACTTCCATATTTAGAATTACAAAAAGATAAGGAAATAAAACTAGAAGAAGGGCAAAAGGAAGTAGTAGAAGTTACAGTACCAGAATTAAGAGGTTTAACAATTAAAGAGGCGAAAGAAAAGCTAAAAGAATTAAATACAGAGTTAGAAATAAAAAATTTACAAGAAGATGTAGAAATAGATGAAAGCCAAACTATAATAAAGGAACAATTACCAAAACCGGGAATTGTTGTAAATAATTCTAATAAAATATTTATTGACATATAGGTTATAAAAAAACATTATTTTTAAGAATTTTGAGGGGAAATAAATTAAAAAGCTTTATTCATTCGGTGGACTTTTCAGTTTATATATGATAAAATTATATTTATAAAATTTTTAATAGAACAATAAAAAGGAGGTCAAACATTATGGAAAAAATATCTTCTATACTTTCTATTGTTTCATCACTTATGATAATTACAATTATTGTAATATCACAGGTGAGTGTGGACCAATATAAGATTCGTTGGTAATATGAAAAAGGACAGTTATTAACTGTCCTTTTTATATTATAGGAAAATTTTTTTTAATTTTCTATAATATAAAGCATTCTAAAGACTTAGGACTAAAATATTCTAAATAGCAAAAATGTTAACAATGTCTGCTTTTGTCATATTTACATTGATTGCTTATTTTTTTTATGATATACTACAAACAGGTGAAAAATATGAGTTTAAAAATTGTTTATGGCAAAGCTGGTGCGGGAAAAACCAGTTATTGCTTTAATGATATAAAAAATAATTTAAAAGATAATAAAAAGATATATATAATTACACCAGAACAATTTTCATTTACAGCCGAAAGAAATTTAATGGAAACAATAAATTCGAACTCTGTTATTAATGCAGAAGTTTTAACATTTAATAGAATGGCATATAGAATAATAAATGAAATTGGTGGTTACACACAAACAAATTTAAGTAATTGTGGAAAATCTATGTTAATTTACAATGTTTTACACAAGAACAAGAAAAAACTTAAATTTTTAAATAAAACAAATGAAACAATTGAAGTTTTGTCTAATGCAATTACAGAATTTAAAAAGCATAATATAAAAGTAGAAGATTTAAGAAAAGAACTTAAAAATATTAAAGATGAATATTTAAAAATAAAATTACAAGATATAATTCTTGCATATGAGGATTATGACATAAGTATACAAAATAAATATATAGATGAAAACGATTTATTAACTATATTAGAAGAAAAACTTAACTTTACACACGAATATGATAATACATTAATATATATAGATGAATTTTCAGGATTTACTTCTCAAGAATATAAGATTATAAGTAAATTATTAGATGTTGCACAAAATATAACTATAACAATATGTTCAGATAGCATAAAACAAACAGATAATCCAGACACAGATATTTTTTATGATAATAAAAAAACAATTCAAAAGTTAATAGACATCTCTAAAGAAAAGAATTTGAAAGTTGAAAATATATATCTAAATGGGACAAAAAGGTTTAAAAATAATGAACTAATACATTTAGAGAAAAACTTATTTAGTGTTCCATATAATAAATATGAAAATAAAATAGAAAACATAGAAGTATTTTTAGCTAATAATCAGTATACAGAAATAGAATATGTTGCAGAAAAAATAATAAAAATAATGCAAAATAATAATGCCAAATACAGTGATTTTTCTGTTATAACTAAAAATATGGATGTTTATTCTAGCTTAATAAAAATTATATTTAAGAACTATAACATTCCATTTTTTATGGACGAAAAAAGAGATTTAAATCAAAATTTAATTATAAAATATATTATATCAATTTTAGAAATATATACAAAAAATTGGTCTTATGAAGCAGTATTTAATTATATAAAATTAGGTTTTTTAGAAATAGATATTGATGATATTTTCAAACTAGAAAGTTATTGTACTACTTGGGGAATAAGAGGAAATAAGTGGTATACAGAGGATTGGAAATATGGAATTATAAACAAAGAAGATGAAGAAAACGTAAAAAAATTAAACGAAATTAGAAAATTAATAGTTGACCCAATTATAAATTTAAAAAATAATATAAACAAAGAAAAAAGCGTTAAAAATATTACAAAAAATTTATATAATTTTATATTGCAAATGAATATAGATAAAATATTAAATAATAAAATAAATAAACTAAAAAAGATGGGATTTTTAGATATTGCAAAAGAATATGAATCTGGATGGAATATCCTTATGAATATATTTGATGAATTAATCCTCGTTTTTAATGATGAAAAAATATCTATAGAAAATTACTTAAAATTAATTAAAATTGGAATAGAAAATAGCAAATTAGGTATAATTCCTGCAACACAGGACCAAGTAATTGTAGGAGATGTAGATAGATCTAGAACACATAAAATTAAATATGTTTTTCTAATAGGTGTAAATGATGGAAAATTTCCAAGCAGAAACAATAATGAAGGTTTCTTAAATGATGAAGATAGAGATTATTTAAAAAAATGTGGAATTGAACTTGCAAAAGGAACAGTAGAAAAATTATATGAGGAAAATTATAATATTTATAAAGCTTTTACTATTCCAGAAGAGAAAATATATATTTCTTATTCTTCTTCAGAAATTGAAGGAAATTCGTTAAGACAATCTATATTTATTTCAAAACTAAAAAAGATATTTCCAAAGTTACAAGAAAAAAGTGATATTTTTGAGAAAAATAATGATATTTTAACAAGTAATATAACCTTTGAAAAATTATTAAGAAACATTGTAGATTTAAGCGAAGGGAAAAATATTAGCTCAATTTGGATTGATATATATAATTACTATTTAAATAACAAATTTTACAGTGTTAAGCTAAAAAATAGCTTGCAAGGTTTGAAGTATTCAAATAATCCTGAGAAGCTTAGCAATAATTTAGTAGAAAAATTATATGGAGATAATTTAAAAACCAGTGTATCTAAATTAGAAACATATAAGTCTTGTCCATTTTCATTTTATCTAAAATATGGTTTAGGTTTAAAAGAGAAAAAAGATTTTAAGATAGAATTTATAGATACAGGCTCATTTATGCATGAAATTATAGATGAATTTTTTAGTACATTAATTGAAAAAAATATAAGTCCTAAGGAAATAGAAAATGAGGAGCTACAAAAAATTGTAGATATTATTATAGATGAAAAATTAAATTTACCTAAATATTATAAATTTACATGTATGCCAAAATTCAAAATTCAAACTAATAAACTAAAAAGAGTTATAAAACAGTCTATAGAATTTATTATTGAAGAAATGAGAGTTTCTAGTTTCGAAATAATAGGAAATGAAGTTGAATTTAAAAAGGATGGAAAATACAAACCAATAAAAATAAATTTGGATAATGGGAAAAGCGTTGAAATTACTGGTAAAATAGATAGAATAGATTTAGCTAAAAATGAAGATCGGAAAATACTTAAGAATTATAGATTATAAATCTTCAATAAAAGATATAAATTTAAGTGAAGTTTTTGCAGGTTTGCAAATTCAACTTTTAACCTATTTAGATGCAACATGTAATTTAGAAGATATGTTGCCAGCAGGAGTATTATATTATAATTTAATAGATACCTCTGTTAAAGCAAAAAAAAGAATGAATAGCCAAGAAATAAAAGAGCAATTAAGAAAGCAATTTAAAATGAAAGGTCTTATTTTAGCAGATATAAATGTAGTAAAAATGATGGATAAAACACTAGAAAAAGGCTCTTCTACAATTATTCCAGCGTATATAGACAAAGAAGGAAACCTAAATAAAACAAAACCAAGTATAGTAACAAAAGAGCAGTTTGAAGACCTACAAAAATATACTAAAAAAATAATAAAAGATATTTCAAATGACATATTAAGTGGAAATATAGAGTTAAAGCCATTTTACAAAGTAAGAAATAAAAAAACACCATGTGAATATTGTGAATATAAGCCAATTTGTGGATTTAACAAAGGATTTTGTGGAAACGATTATAATTACATATATAACGAAGACAAAAATGTAATTTTAAATAAAATTAAGGAAAGTAAATATAAGGAAAAGGAGAAAATATGAAAGATTTATCAAATCAAAATGTAATTCATATAAATAAAAATGGTGTACAATATTTACAATTTAAAAAGTTACTACAATATTCAAATATAATAACACATGCTTATAGTTTAGGTGTAGATGTTAACTTTAGAACAGCAAAAGCAAATAAACAAAAATTAGCTCAAGAAGAACTAAAAAAAGCAATAAATAATTATAAAAATTTAGGGAGCTGTATTGGTGTAGAATTAAGAAATATGGCAAAACCCAACCAAGATCACACAGATAATATAAAAATTATTAGTAAAAAAATTCTAGAAAATGAGCCAGACTTTAACTTAGAAGAATATAGTAAAACAGATGGACTAATTACAAACAAACCTAATATTGCACTTGGTACAACAAATGCAGATTGCATCTTAATTTTATTATTTGACCCTGTAAAAAAAGTAATTAGCAATGTACATTCAGGTTGGAAGGGAACCTTTCAAAAAATATCACAAAAAGCAGTAAAAAAAATGATAGAAGAATATAACTGTAATCCAAAAGATATAATAGCATGTATGTGCCCAAGCATAAGAAAATGTCATTTTGAAGTAAGAGAAAATGTTGCAAATGAATGTAAAAAAATATTTAGCTATACAGGAAGAATTAATGATATAATGGAAAAGAAAAATGATGAAAAATGGAATATAGATACAATCTTAATAAACAAGATATTACTAAAAGAAGAGGGTTTATTAGATGAAAATATAGTAGATAGTGGTATTTGTAGTGTATGTAATTCTGATTTAATTCATTCGTATAGAGTAGAAAAGGAAGGTTATGGCCTTGAGGCTGCAATTATTTCTTTATTATAGATAATTAATAAACAATATATTAGTAATAGAAAGGAAAAATATGGGAACTAAAGAAGAAAAACAAAGAATGAGAAAAATTAATATGAAAATATTTCCAACATATAAAAAATTAGCTTGGGATTATTTGTTTTTTTATACAATTGATTTTTTATTTTTAACACAAGTTAAAAATATTAGTGCAGCTAATGTTGTCTTGAAAAATACATTTAATGCTTTTTTTAGTATCATATTCCAAATACCTGCAAATATTATAGTAGAATTTTTAGGGAAAAAGAATAGTATAATTTTAGGCAATATTCTTAACTGTTTATATATGGTCATAATTATGCTAAGTAGAAATTTGCCAGATTTAATTTTTGCAGAATTTATATCTGCTATAGCATTTGCAATTAAAAATATAGCAGAGCCAAGTTTATTAAATGAATCTATTCCTCCTTCAAAATTTAAAGGAAATATATTTTCTAAATTAAGTACAAAGGGTGCGTCAGGATATTATTTAATTAATGGTGTTTCTAAAATGATAGCTGGATATTTATTTGGAATTAACAAATATTTACCAATAGTATGTTCTCTAATTATTTTAATAATAGCAACAATTTTATCTTTATTTTTTGTAGAACCTATAAAAAGTAAGAAAAAAGGTGAGGAAGAATTAACTGCAAAACAGCAATTGTTAAATATAAAAGAAGGATTTGCATTTGTCTTAAAATCTGAAAGATTGAAGGCATTAATTTTAAGTGCTTCGCTTATTGTTGCATTACTATCTATTCTTTCAAATTATAGTGTTAGTTTGTTAGAAGAATTAAATGTATCTTCTTCAAATATAGGTATAATTGCTGCTATAGGAACTTTACTAAGTGCATATGCATCTAAAAAGCAAAATATAATTCAGCAAAAACTAAAAAATAAAGTATTAACTACCATATCTATAATATTATCGTTAAGTTGTATAATATCAGGAATTTGTGGAATAAAAGCAGATAATTATACAAGTCTTTTGTGTATAGTTGCAATTGGTCAAATAACGTATTATATAATAAATGGAATTTATTATACTATAATAGATAAATATTTTAGAAATTTTACAAATAAAAAAATAGATACAAAAATATTTGCTACTAAAAATATATTTACAGGACTTTCAAGAGTAATAAGTGGATTATTTGCAGCTTTTTTACTAGATAAAACAACAACAGCATATTCAATGATTATAGTTGGAATAACGTTTACAATTTTATACATATTAATGGCAATATATATGAAAAAAAGAGTAGGGTTGAGGCCAGAGCAATATTCAAAAGAAGAAAGAAAATATGATGAATTAAAAGTATAAAATAGGAGGAATTTATAATATGCTAATTCCAAATAAAATAAAAAAAGGCGATATAATTGGTGTTGTTGCACCTTCTAATCCAATTATTGGAGATAATATAAAAGAAATAAATACAGCAAAGGAAATTGTAGAAAATGATGGATTTAAAGTAAAATTTGCTAAAAATTTATTTAATAATAAAAATGGTTATAGTAATTCTGCTAAAGAAAAGGCACAAGATATTAATGAAATGTTTGCAGACAATGATGTAAAGATGATTTGGTGTGCAAAGGGTGGAAATAATTCAAATAGTGTGTTTGAATATTTAGATTATAAGTTAATTAAAAATAATCCTAAAATTATTTGTGGGTATAGTGATATAACTTCACTTACAAATATAATAACATGCAAAACTGGTTTAGTTACATTTAGCAGTACAAATTTTAAAACAATTGCAACAGACGAAACAGATTATAGCTATAAAGAGGTATTAAAAAGATTTATAGAAGGAAGCTTAGAATTAAGGCAAGAAGAAAGTGGCTATAAAACAATAAAGGCAGGAAAAGCAGAAGGAGAGCTAATTGGAGGTAACCTAACATTAATAAGTAATTTAGTTGCAGGGAAATATTGTATAGATTTTATAGATAAAATTTTATTTATAGAGGATTTAGGTTTTGAGTCAGATCCAGTTACAGTTAGTCATTGCTTGTATTTTATGAAACAAAACGATGTATTTAGCAAAATAAAAGGTTTATGGATTGGAAATTATGAACACGAAAGCAAAGTAGGTTTAGAAAAAATAGTATTGGATTGTATTGGAAATGATTATAATTTTCCAATAATTAAGTCTAATAATTTTGGTCATATAGAAAAGAAGACTGTTATTCCTATTGGTACAAAAGCTAAAATAGATACGTCAAAAGAAATAAAAATTAAATTAATAGAAAATTGTGTTTTATAAGATAAAAATTGGAGGAATATATGTACAATAATTGGGAAGATTTAGAAAAGTCTATTGTAGATTGTAAAAAATGCAAGTTATGCAAAACAAGAAGGAATATTGTTTTCGGTAGCGGTAATAAGCAAGCTAAAGTAATGTTTATTGGTGAAGGTCCAGGTGCAGATGAAGATATGCAAGGTATTCCTTTTGTGGGTAAAGGGGGCAAACTTATGAATATGGCTTTAGAAGGTTTAGGAATAAAAAGAGAAGAATTATATATTGCAAATATTGTTAAATGTAGACCACCAAATAATAGAGTGCCAGAAAAGGATGAAGCAAGTGCTTGCTTAAATTATTTACGTAATCAAGTTATGCTAATAAAACCTGAAATAATAGTTTTATTAGGAAATACAGCATTAAAAAATATTTTAGATGAAGAATATAAAATTACTGCATTAAGAGGAAAATGGATAGAAAAAAATGGAATAAAATATATGCCAACATGGCATCCAGCAGCACTCTTAAGAGACGAAGTAAAGAAAATAGAATTTTGGAACGATTTAAAAGAAGTAAAAAAATATATAAAATAAAAATGTAGTATAAAAATACTACATTTTTTAATTATGTTCATAATCCACTTCAGATTTAGATAAGAATCTTTTTATGGCTTGTAAGAACATTATAAATTTATTTTCCTTAAATACAGAAATTTCTGTATTTTCATTACTAACGTATATTCTTCCTTCTTCAATTGCATTTTGTTTTTCTTGTAACTTTTCCATCATTTCTATATAATAATTATTAAAGAAAAAGTATTCATCTGTTGTTCCAACTAAGTTTTTATAATCATATAATTTTCTTCTAAAATTTTCTAAATCTTCATTGGTAGAAATTCTTTTAAAAAGTTTATCAAAATATGCTTTTATAATTAAATTTTGTGTATTAAAATATGTATCTTTAATAATAGACTTTTGTTTTGATATTTTTTGCTTTATAGAATATTCATTGTGTTCTTCTAATGTAAGTTTATTATTTAATTTTATTATATCTTCTTCAGCATATAAAATTTTATCAAAGTTATTTTCAATAATTTCATAAGTTTCCTTAGATGTAAGTGCTATAAATTTATTTCTAAAGTTATTATTACTATTAAAAGTACTATCAAATAAACAAAAATTTCCTGTTATATAGGCCATTTGTGCAATTAAATTGCATTCAATTGGATATAAATTTGGACTAATTGTATTAAAAGTTATTCCATAGTATTTTACAGAGTCTTTTTCAAAATTTAATGCTTTAGCAGTTGCATATTGAACAGCAGCTTCGTTTATTCCAAGACCATAAATTTTCATACCAGACATATCACATAATCCTAATCGTAAAAGCTTTCCGCTGGCATTTTTTCTTTCTTGTAAATAATGAATACTTTCATGTAATGCATATTTATATATATCATTAAAATCTATTTTTTCGTTGTAATAAATAGATGTATTTTTATAAAAGTAGTTTGCTTCAGATAATCCATTTGGTACGCTTGCAGTATACATATTTAAACGAGCTAATCGCTTAAATAGTTCATCTGTTTTAAAGTTATGCTCAGGGAATGCAGTAGTTAAACAATCGGCCATAGACTTTGCAATTGAATTAACTTTAAGAGTATCTAGTTTATCAATAACTTGTATTCCTTCTTTTCTCAAATCTGATTTAATGCTCATTTAAACTTCTCCTTAGTAATTTGCTAATATTAATTATACTACAAATTAGTTTGAAAAAGTATTACATTAATATTAAATAAATATTACAGTTTTATTACGGAAATAAAGGTTTCAGGCTTATTGATTTTTTATAAAAAAAATTGTATAATAAAATAGTCACATTTAAACGGCATTTGTAGAAAGGAGCACAGGTATGAAGAGAATTAAAACCATTACTGGACGTAAATTAGCAGACACAAAAAAAGGTGGTTGTGGAGAATGCCAAACTTCATGCCAATCTGCTTGTAAAACTTCTTGTACAGTGGGAAATCAAAAATGTGAAAATAAGCAGCTAAACCATTAAGCAAGAAATTAATAGCAGGCACAAATAAAGAGGACCATATGGTCCTCTTTATGTTTTTATTTATTTTACAACTATATTATATATCTTATTTTTAACATATATTTCTTTTACAATTGTTTTTCCTTCCAATTTATTATCAATAATTTTATGAACTTTTTCTTTAACAGTTTCTTGCTCTTCATCTTTATTTATTTCTACAGTTCCTTTTAATTTTCCATTAAATTGTATAGCAATTGTAATTGTATCATCTACAGTTTTTGTTTCATCAAAACTTGGCCATTCGTATGTAGAAATATCATCTTTAAATCCTGCAATTTTGTTTAGTTCTTCTGTTATATGTGGTGCAAATGGATTTAGAAGAGTTAAGAATGTTTTAAATTCTGCTTTATTTATTTTGTCTAATTTATAAAATTCATTTACCATTGTCATAAATGTTGAAACACAAGTGTTAAATTTCATCTCTTCTATATCGTTTGTGACTTTTTTTATTGCTTTATGCATCATTTTTTCAGTCTCTTTACTATATTCATCTCCATCTACTAAAATTGTTTGCAAATTCCATACCCTGTCTAAAAATTTTAAACAACCACGAATACTGTCCATACTCCAAGCTGCTGATTGGTCGAATGGTCCCATAAACATTTCATAAACTCTAAATGTGTCTGCTCCAAATTCATTTACTATATCATCTGGATTTATAACATTTCCTTTAGATTTGCTCATTTTTTCACCATTGTCTCCTAAAATCATACCATGTGAAGTACGTTTTTGGTATGGTTCTTTTGTTGAAACAACACCAATATCGTATAAAAATTTATGCCAAAATCTTGAATATAATAAGTGAAGTGTTGTATGTTCCATTCCACCGTTGTACCAATCTACTGGTAACCAGTATTCCAAAGCTTCTTTTGAGGCTAAAGCTTTGTCATTATGTGGATCCATATATCTCAAGAAATACCAAGATGAACCAGCCCATTGTGGCATTGTGTCTGTTTCTCTTTTTGCTTTTCCACCACAATGTGGACATGTTGTATTAATCCAATTTTCCATTTTTGCAAGAGGAGATTCACCATCTTGCCCAGGTTCAAAGTTTTCTACTTCTGGAAGTTCTAATGGTAATTCTTCTTCTGGAATTGGAACCCAACCACAATCATTACAATAGACCATTGGAATTGGTTCGCCCCAATATCTTTGTCTTGAAAATACCCAGTCACGTAGTTTATAATTTACTTTTTTTGTTCCAATTTTATTATCTTCTAAATATGCTAATATTTTATTTATTGCATCTTCCTTATTTAGTCCATTTAAGAAGCCAGAATTAATATGAATTCCATCCCCTACTATAGCTCCAGTTTTTTTAGAATTTTCACATGTTTTCATATGTGACGCATCTTCTACTTCTTCTAATACTTGAATAATTGGCAAATTAAATTTAGTTGCAAATTCGTAGTCTCTTGTATCGTGTGCAGGTACTGCCATAATTGCTCCTGTACCATATGTAGATAAAACATAATCTGAAATCCATATTGGAATTTCTTCATTTGTTAATGGATTTATTGCTTTTAAACCTTTTATTTCAACGCCTGTTTTATCTTTATTAATTTCAGCTCTTTCAAAATCAGATTTTAAACTTGCTTGTTTTTTATATTCTTCTATTTCTTGTATATTTGTAATTTTATTAGAATATTTTTCTATTAATTTGTGCTCTGGTGCAATTACCATGTAAGTTACTCCAAATAATGTGTCTGGTCTTGTTGTGTAAACTGTAAGTTTATCATCTAGTCCAGCAATTTTAAAATTAACTTCTGCACCTTCGCTTTTTCCTATCCAATTTTTTTGTTGAGTCTTTATTTTTTCTAAGAAATCAACATCATCTAAATCATCAATAAGTCTTTGAGCATATTGTGTAATTTTAAGCATCCACTCTGATTTTTCTTTTTGTACAACAGGGCTTCCACATCTTTCACAAACACCATTTACAACTTCTTCATTTGCTAGTCCTACCTTACAACCTGTACAAAAATTGATAGGCATTGTAGTTTTATAGGCTAGACCATGTTTAAATAATTGTATAAAAATCCATTGTGTCCATTTGTAATAATTTGGATCTGTTGTATTTATTTCTCTAGACCAATCAAAAGAAAAGCCTATAGATTTTAGTTGCTCCTTAAAATGTGCAATATTTTTTTCTGTAGTAATTTTAGGGTGAATATGATTTTTTATTGCAAAGTTTTCTGCAGGTAAGCCAAAGGCATCAAAACCTATTGGAAATAAAACATTAAAACCTTGCATTCTTCTTTTTCTTGCAACAATGTCTAATGCAGTATAACTTCTAGGATGACCAACATGCAAACCTTGTCCAGAAGGATAAGGAAATTCAATTAGTCCATACCATTTTTTAGGATTAGTATAATCTGTTTTTGCATTAAAAGTTCCTTCTTTATACCACTTATCTTGCCATTTTTTTTCTATTTCTTTAAAATTATAAGCCATAAAAAAAGCCTCCATCTAAAATATTTGAAAGTAATTATATTACAATTATAGGGTAAATGCAAGGAAAAGAAATGAGAAATTTATGATACCCTTCATATTTATATATTCTTGCATAAAAAATTTTTTATGTTATAATTCCTTTTATAAAAAAGTAGATAGATAAATATTAAATGAACATATATAAGATAAATTAAAGGAATGTTAAAATGAGCAAAAAATTATTAATAACAGAAAAGCCATCTGTTGCAATGGAATTTGCAAAAGCTTTAAAATTAAATACTAAAAGAAATGATGGGTATTTGGAATCTGAAAATTGGATAATAACATGGTGTGTTGGACATTTAGTTACAATGAGTTACCCAGAAAAATATGATGAAAAATTAAAATTTTGGAGATTAGACACTTTACCATTTATACCTAATGAATGGAAATATGAAATAATTCCCGCAGTAGAAAAACAATTTAAAATAGTTCAAAGTTTGCTACAAAGAGAAGATGTAGAAGAAATTTATAATGCAGGTGACTCTGGAAGAGAAGGAGAATACATACAAAGACTTGTTTTTATGATGGCCAAACCAAATCCAAAAGCAGTAATAAAAAGAGTATGGATAGATTCACAAACAGAAGAAGAAATACTAAGAGGAATAAAAGAAGCAAAACAAGCTTCTGAATATGATAGTTTGTCAGACAGTGCATATTTAAGAGCAAAAGAAGATTATTTAATAGGAATAAATTTTTCAAGATTACTTTCTATAACACAGGGCAAAAATTTAGCAAAACAAATTAATGAAGAAAAAGCCTCTATTTCCGTTGGTAGAGTTATGACTTGCGTTTTAGGTATGATTGTTTCAAGAGAACTTGAAATTAGAAATTTTATAAAAACAAAATATTATAAAATAGCTGGAGAGTTTGGAACTGAAGAAAGTTCATTTTATGCAGAATGGAAAGTAAACGAAAAGTCAAAAGTTTTTGAAAATCCATGTTTATATAATGAAAATGGATTTAAAAAAGAAGAGGATGCAAAAAAATTTATATTATCCTTACAAGGGAAACAAGCAAAAGTAGTAGAATTAAAAAAATCAAAACAAAAGGAAAATGCTCCATTATTATATAATTTAGCAGAAATTCAAAATGACTGTTCTAAAAAGTTTAAAATAAAACCAGATGAAACATTAGAGGTAATACAAAATTTGTACGAGAAAAAACTAGTAACATACCCTAGAACAGATGCAAGAGTTTTATCAACTGCTGTAGCAAAAGAAATAAGCAAAAACTTAAATGGAATTGCAAAAGGGTATAAAGATGAAGAAGTACAAGGTTATATAAAAAAAATGGTAGATGAAAAATATGCTACAAATAATTTAGAAAAAACTAAATATGTAGATGATAAAAAAATAACAGACCATTATGCAATAATTCCAACAGGGCAAGGATATGAAAATTATGAAAAATTACCAGATTTACACAAAAAAATATATAAAATAATTGTAGAAAGATTTTTAGCTATATTTTATCCACCAGCAGAATTTAATAAAGTAAATGTAAGCATTGAAATAGAAAATGAGTTATTTTATACATCGGGGAAAATATGTATAAAAAAAGGTTATAGAGAAGTTTTAAAAAAAGACGAAAATCAAAATTCAAAAAATAAAACAGTAGAGGCACGGAGATACCCCATATCTACAAAATGATAAGAGTATATCAGATTCTGAAACCACAAACATAGAAATTCTAAATACACTAAAAAAAGGTCAAACAATAGAAGTAAAAAATTATGAGCTAAAAGATGCAGAAACAAGTCCTCCATCAAGATATAATGCGGGAAATTTAATTTTAGCTATGGAAAATGCGGGAAAATTAATAGAAGAGGAGGAATTAAGAGAACAAATAAAAGGTGCAGGAATAGGCACAAGTGCAACTCGTGGAGAAATAATAAAAAAATTAGAAAGAATAAAGTATATACAAATAAATGGTAAAACCAATATAGTAACACCAACACAAAAAGGAGAAATAATATATGATATAGTAAATAAAACTATGCCAGATATGTTAAATCCAAAACTTACAGCAAGTTGGGAAAAAGGTTTAGAAATGGTGGCAAAAGCAGAAATAAAACCAAGTGAATTTATGAAAAAGCTAGTAAATTATATAAATTCTAAATTTAGTAAATTAGTTATAAAAATGTAAAATAAGGAACCTAATTGGTTCCTTAAAATCTTTTATGCTCTAGATTGCTGGCTTTTTAATTCGGCCATAATTCTTTGCTTTGCAATTATACAACCTGCACAAATATTTTTTACTTTGCCCTCCTTAGTTTTCTTCTGAGTACCATTACAGGTATGTTGACAGTTGCAAGTTTCTTTTTTAAACATAATACGTCCTTTCGCCTCAAATATATTAATATATTATAGAGGTCTTTGCTACAAAACAACATGTTACATTTATATTTTACTATAATATTAGCCAAATGTCAAATTATGTTAAATATAAAAATCAATTCACCTTTTACGTAAAGTTTACATACTATATAGCATATAAAAATCTATAAAATTTTTCACAAAAATTTATATGGAATATAAATTAGTCAAATGGAGGTCTTATAATGGCAAAATACATAATAGAAGGTGGAAGAAAGTTAGAAGGAGAAATTGAAATTTCAGGTTCAAAAAATGCAAGCTTACCTATAATTGCTGCAAGTATATTAAATAGTGGAGTTACAAAGCTATATAATGTACCAAATATAAGAGATACACAAATAATGATAGAAATACTTAAAGTTTTGGGTTGCAAAATAAAGAAAAGTAGTGGTAAAATAGTTATTGATTCAAGAAAAATACAAATACATGAAATTCCAGAAGAGTTAATGAGAAAAATGAGATCATCTGTAATACTAGCAGGTGCTCTACTTTCTAGATGTAATGAGGCAATTTTTTCGTGCCCTGGCGGATGTGATATTGGAGCACGTCCAATAGATTTACATTTAGAAGGATTTAAGCAAATTGGAATATACATAGAAGAAAATGCTGGAAAAATAAAATGTAATTGCCAAAATATTATTGGTAATGAGATAACTTTAGACTTTCCAAGTGTTGGAGCAACAGAAAATATTATGCTTGCTGCAGTTAATGCAGAAGGAAAAACTATTATAAAAAATGCTGCTAGAGAACCCGAAATTATAGATTTACAATGCTTTTTAAACAAAATGGGTGCTAAAGTTACTGGAGCAGGTGAAAGCGTAATTACTATTCAAGGGGTAAAACAATTAAAAAAAGATTTTGGCTACAAAGTTATGCCAGATAGAATAGAAGCAGGAACAATCTTGTGTGCAGCTGCAGCAACAAATGGAAAGGTTGCAATAAATAATATTGTACCTGAACATATAAGTGCCATTACTTATAAATTAGAAAAAATGGGTTGTAAAATTAAAATAGAAAAAAACAAAATTTATATAGATGCATCAAAAAAATTAAAAGCTCAGGATATAAAAACAATGCCATATCCAGGATTCCCCACAGATATGCAATCTATTTTTACAAGTATTTTATCAATTTCAAAAGGAACTTCTATTGTTGTGGAGAATATATTTGAAAACAGATATAGATACACTTCAGAATTAATTAGAATGGGTGCCAAAATAAAAATAGAAGGAAAAACTGCTATTATTAAGGGCGTAAGAAGGCTATATGGAGCATCTGTAACAAGCACAGACTTAAGAGGAGGGGCTTCGCTTGTTGTAGCAGCTTTATCTGCAAAAGGAACTACTGAGGTAAGCAATATAGAATATATATTAAGAGGATATGAAAATTTAGATAAAAAATTAACAAAATTAGGTGCAAAGATAAAAATTAAAGAAGGTGATTAATTTGACCAATAAAACTAAACATATGAAAAAAAATGAAAGTAAAAAAAATAATAATAAAAAAAGGGCAGTAAAAAATACTGCCCATAACAAAAAGAAAAGTCAAGATAAATTTGATTTTAATAACGAAATTGTTATTGGTGTAAATGTTATTAATAATAAAAATAAGGACAAGCATGAAAACAAAAAAAATAATCTAAAGAGCAGTAATAAAAGCAGTAATAAAAGTAGTAATAAAAAAACAGAAAAAAAAGGACAAAAAGAAAAAAATAAAAAGGTTAAAAATACTAAAAAAAATAATAACAAAATAAAAAAAGTTAAAAAAATTTTTGAAATTATAATACTTGCTTTAATAGTTATTTTAACAAGCATTTTTATTATGACAACACCTTTATTTAATATTACACAAATTGAAGTTAGTGGAAATAAAAAAATATCAACTGAAAGAATAGAAAGCTTATCGCAAATATCTTTAAATACAAATACCTTTAAATATACAAAAAAAGGGATTATAAAAAATATAAAAGAAGACCCATATATAGAAGCTGTAAAAATAAGAAGAGTTCTACCTAATAAATTAAGCATACAAGTAGAAGAAAGAATACCTACTTTTAATATTATTTATGGAAGTAGTAATGTATTTATAAATAACCAGGGATATATATTAGAAATAACCAACGAAAATATCAATTTACCAACTATAATAGGATGCTCAAGTATACAAGATGAAATAATTCCTGGAGAAAGATTAAATTCTAATGACTTAGAAAAAATGAATACAGTTTTAAAAATATTTGAATCAGCGCAAGTAAATGAAATTTCAAATGAAATAACATCAATAAATATAGAAAACAAGGAAAACTTCGTAATAATTATGGAAAATGAAGGAAAAACAGTATATTTAGGTGATGCTACTAATATTAATGATAGAATGCTTATGCTAAAAGAAATATTAACAAAGGAAAAAGGAAAAGTAGGAGAAGTATTTTTAGATAATTTAAATAAAATTTACTTTAGAGATCAAATCTAAACGAAAGGAGATATTTCAAATTGAATAATAAAAAAATAGGATTTTTATTTGGCTTTGTATGTTTACTACTTACTTTTGCAATAGTAGTACAAATAAAAACAGTTAAAAGTTTAGGAGTCGAAACAAATGTATCTTTTGCAGAAGATGCACTAAGGGATGAAGTTTTAAAATGGAAAGAAAAATATGATAATGCATCTGTAGAACTTAGTAAAACAGAGAAGCAGTTAGAAGATAAAAGAAAAAAAGCATCTCAAAAAGATGAAACATCAAAAGCTAATGAAGAAGAACTTAAAATCGGAAATACTGTATTAGGACTAATAGATGTATCTGGTGAAGGAATTGAAATTACTCTTAAAGACAATCAAACAGTAACAACAGAAACTGCAACATCAGATATGAGTTATTATGTAGTGCATGATATAGACATTATAAGTATTATTAATGAATTAAAAAATGCAGGAGCAGAGGCAATTAGTATTAACGATGAGCGTGTAATTAGTACTACTTCAATAACATGTGCAGGAAATGTAGCACAGGTAAATGGAGAAAAAGTTGGAGCTCCATTTATAATAAAAGCAATTGGAGATTCAAACACATTATATGAAGCTTTAAATAGACCAGGTGGCTATATAGAACTATTAAATAGTTGGGGAATTGTTACTAATATCCAAAAGTCTAATAATATTATGATAGAAAAATATAATGGTGTTATTAATTTTAAGTATGTTAAAGATGCTAAATAGAGGTGAATAATTTGAAAAAAGATAAAATAATAGTTGCTGTTACAATATGTTTAATATGTATCATTTTAGTATTTGTTATGACAGTTCAATTAAGAACTGTAAATGAAACAAATATAACTCTTATAGAAAATATGAGAGAAGATGAATTAAAAGAACAAGCAAATATATGGAAAAGTAAGTATGAAGAAACTCAAAGTAAAATAGATGAAGATAATAAAAGAATATCTGAATATCAAGAAAAACTTGAAAACAATCAGGAAACAAGTGAATTATTAAATACAGAATTAACACAAATGAGAACTATTTTAGGAACTACAGATGTTTTGGGAGAGGGAATAATAATATATTTGCAAAATGGAGAAGAAAATATTATAAGTGAAGATTTATTAAAACTTGTAAATGAACTAAAATTAGCTGGTGCAGAAGCTATAAGTATAAATGGACAAAGAATTATAAATTTAACAGAAATAGTTGATGTAAACTCATATATAATAATAAATGGACAAAGAGTTACAAATCCTTTTGAAATTAAAGCTATAGGAAATCAAAAATATTTAACAAGTGGAATTAGTAGTAAAGGTGGTTATGTAGATTCAATACAATCTCAAAATAAAAATATTACAATTACTCAAGAAAAAAATGTAGAAATCCCAAAATATAGTGGAGAATTAAAACTAAAAACAATAAAAATAAATTAAAAATAATGGAGGTAAGAAATGTTTATTATAGTAGCAATTGTTATAGGTTGCATAATAGGAGCAATAATAGGAATTAGTGCACCTATTATACCATATACATTTTCAGGATATTTAGCTGTTGCAATTATTGCAGCATTAGACTCTGTATTTGGAGCTTTACTTGGAATAATGAAAAAAAATTTTGATATAAAAATATTTGTATCTGGCTTTTTTGGAAACGCAATACTTGCAATAGCCTTAACATTCTTAGGTGAAAAATTAAATGTTGATATATATCTAGCCGCAATTGTAGTTTTTGTTGGTAGAATGTTTACAAATTTATCTATTATAAGAAGAATACTAATTGAAAAATGGGCAATTAAAAAGAATGAAAAAAGTAAATAAAATAATAAAAAGTGATTTAAATAAGTTCCTGCAATAGTTACAGGGTATTGTTACGACATTATTTCAAAAATATTACAAAAATATTACAAAATCTATTGACTTTTGTCAAAAAAAAATATATTATAAACACGAAAATAAAACAATAAAAATGGAGGAAGTAGTTTTGGCAATAGGTGATGTGATAGTCGGTATGGATATAGGAACTTCAAAAGTTTCAATTGTTATCGGTGAAGTAAATAATTTTAACCAAATTGAAATTATTTGCAATATCTCAAAAAAGTGCTCTGGAATAAAGAAGAATAAAATTATAGATGAAGATGAAGTCGCAAATTGTATATTAAAACTTATTAAAGATATTGAAGTCGAAACAGGACTTAATATAAATTCTTCATATATTACAATACCTGGTAAATATGCAACTGTTGTACAGAACAGTATAACAAGAGAGGTTAAAGACAAATATTCTGGAATATCATCAAAAGATGTACAAAATGCAATTATGCAAGTTAAAGATGTAGAAATTCCAGAAGGAAGCACATTAATAGATATTGTTCCAGATAAATTCGTACTTGACAATGGAAAAGTTACAGAAGATCCAATAGGAAACTTAAGTAATTCATTTACTCTAAAGGCTCAAGTTGTATTGGGAGAGAAAGAATATATAAAGAAGATTGTTTCAATATTTAAAAAGGCCGGAATAGATATAGATGGCATAGTTCCAATTACATTGGCTGAAAGAAACTTAATATTAGATGTAAACGAATTAAATGATAATGTAATGATTGTAGATATAGGAGCAGGAAATACTGAAATAGGTGTATTTGAGGGAAGCTCATTTGTATATACAAATACAATTCCTTTAGGTGGAAAAAATATAACAAATGACATTGCATTAGTATTAAATATATCAGAGGAAGAAGCGGAAAAATTAAAAAGGCAATATGGACTAGCTCTTAGGTCATTTATTGATAATGACAATGATATACTTCTTAATACTGTTAGAGAAGATAATAAAAACAAAACAATAAAAAGTTCTGAATTAATAGAAATTATGGAAGCTAGAATAGAAGAAATCTTTTCATTAATTAATAAAGATATAACTATTCAAAATTTTAAACCAAGAATAAATAATGTAATATTAACAGGACAAGGTATAAGTAATATAAGTAAAAGTGATGTAGCTGGAAAAATAATACTAAACATACCAGTAAAAATGGCAACAGGTAGACTTATTAGTACAGTAAAACCAGCATACAGAACATCATATGCTTTGGTAAGATATATTGCTTCAAAACCTTTTACAAAAACAGTTTCGAGTAGTATAGATACTCAAAGAGAAGATAGTATTATAAAAACAATATTTGGTAAAATTAAAGATTTTTTCTATACATAGAAATATAGATAATAAAATGAATGATTTAAGAGGAGGTTAAATTTATGATGGAATATGATAATAACATAAATAATGTAAATAATTTAAATGGATTAGAAGGAGAAAGAACAATGGAAGGTTCAGCAGTAATCAAAGTTGTTGGTGTCGGTGGAGCTGGAAATAATGCAGTAGATAGAATGATAGAAGCTGGAATAAGAGGCGTTGAATTTATAGCAGTAAATACAGACAAACAACAATTAATGAAAAAATCAAAAGCAGGAACTAAGATTCAAATAGGAGAAAAAATTACAAGAGGATTAGGAGCAGGTGCTAATCCAGATATTGGATCACAAGCAGCAGAAGAAAATAAATCAGAAATTGAAGAAGCATTAAGAGGTGCTGACATGGTATTTGTTACTGCCGGAATGGGTGGTGGAACTGGAACTGGAGCTGCTTCAATAGTTGCAGGAGCTGCAAAAGAAATGGGAATTTTAACAATAGGTGTTGTTACAAAACCATTTACTTTTGAAGGTAAAAAAAGATTATCACAAGCAGATAGAGGAATAGAGAGCCTAAAAAACAAAGTTGATACATTAGTTATTATACCTAATGATAAACTACTACAAATAATAGATAGAAAAACATCTATAGTAGAAGCATTTAAAATGGCAGATGATGTTTTAAGACAAGGTGTTCAAGGAATATCAGACTTAATTACAGATACAGGAGTAATAAACTTAGATTTTGCAGATGTTAAAACAATAATGACAAATTCAGGGGTAGCTCACATGGGAATAGGTAGAGCATCTGGAGAAAATAAAGCAGAAGATGCCGCAAAACAAGCAATAGAAAGTCCATTATTAGAAACTTCTATAGAAGGAGCAAGAGGAGTTATTTTAAATATAACAGGTGGACCAGATTTAGGATTACAAGAAGTTAATACTGCAGCTGAGTTAGTTCAAAGAAGTGCAGACCCAGAAGCAAATATTATTTGGGGATTTGCTGTAGATGAAAACCTACATGATGAAATAGTAATAACAGTTATTGCTACTGAATTTGAAGAAAAATCAACAATTTCAGGAATGGGTGATAAAATAGTTACTAAAGCTTGGAATGAAAAAATAAGTTCAATACCTGCAGGGGTTGAAAGCTCATCATCAAATGATTTAGATATTCCATCATTTTTAAGAAAAAACAAAAATAAATAAAAACAAAATCAAATAGTTAATAATAAGAAAAGAAATAATCTAATTTTGTAGATTATTTCTTTTTTTCGACCCTAAGATATGACAGATTTTATAAAAAAAATATAATAAAATTTAAATGCAAAAATACAAAAAATTAAAGAGGGCATTATATGACTATATACTTAGATATTATATTTTTTGAAAATATAATAATGAATTATATTATATTACTTGCAACAGCATTAATACTAAAAAGAAGAATTAATAATATTAGATTTTTTTTAGCAAGTACATTAGGAAGCATATATGTGATAGTTACATATATTACCAATCTACATACATTATTTGGAATAACAATGAAAATACTTCTTTCAATAGCAATAACATACATAGCATTCAATTCTAAAACATTTAAAAATCATATAAAAGATTTGCTAGTATTTTATTTAGTTTCCTTTGCATTTGGTGGAACTGCATTTGCAATGATTTACTTAATTAAGCCTCAAAACATAATAATGAAAAATGGTGTATATATTGGCAGATATGCACTAAATAGTATTCTTTTAGGTGGAATAGTAGGCTTTATACTAATAAATTTAGTATTTAAGGTTATAAAGAAAAAGATTTCTAAAGATGATATGTACTGCAAATTAGAAATTTATTTAAATAAAAAATCTTCAATAGTAAAAGCAATGGTAGATACGGGAAATATGTTAAAAGACCCAATATCTAAAATGCCAGTTGCAATTGTTGAAAAGGACGCATTAAAGGAAATAATATCTGAGGAAACAATTAATGACCTTCAAAAAATTTTGGGAGGTGAAAACTATACAGAAGATAAAAATACATATAATTTAAATTTAAGATTAATACCGTTTTCATCTTTGGGAAAGGAACATCGGATTAGTTGTAGCGTTTAAACCAGATAAAGTGTACTTATATAAAGATGAAGAAAAAATAGAGTTAAATAAAATTTTAATAGGAATATATAATAAAAGACTATTTAAGAATAATGAATACAATGCCTTAGTTGGGCTAGAAATATTTGAACAGGGGGGAAGCATACATGAATATTCTCAAGTTGTTAAAATCTAGTGTAAATACTATATATGTAAAATATTTAGGAAAAGAAGAAATAAATGAAATGCCAATATTTTATGTTGGTGGAAGCCAAACATTACCACCACCATTAGAACAAAAAGAGGAAGAAGAAGTATTAAAAAGACTAAAATTGAATGATGATGAAGCACGAAAGATTTTAGTAGAAAGAAATTTAAGATTAGTTGTATATATTGCAAAAAAATTTGAAAATACAGGTGTAGGATTAGAAGATTTAATTTCAATTGGAACAATAGGATTAATGAAAGGAGTAAACACTTTTAATACAGATAAAAATATAAAACTTGCTACATATGCATCTAGATGTATAGAAAATGAAATTCTTATGTTTTTAAGAAGAAGCAATAAAATAAAAGGAGAAATTTCAATAGATGAGCCATTAAATCAAGATGGTGATGGAAACGAATTATTACTTTCAGATATATTAGGGACAGATTCGGATGTAACTTCAAGAAAAATAGAAGATGAAGTAGATAAAACTTTGCTGCGAGAATCTATAAAAAAGCTAAATAATAGAGAAAAAAATATAATGGAATTAAGATTTGGATTTATAACAGGAGAAGAAAAAACTCAAAAAGAAGTAGCAGATATGCTTCGGAATTTCACAAAGCTATATATCTAGATTAGAAAAGAAAATAATAAAAAAAATGAAAAAAGATATTTTAAGTAAAACTAGCTAGAATAAATAAGTCTCTTTTGGAAATAATGTAAGTAACATTATATTCCAAAGGAGGTTTTTATTTGATAAACAAGGTAGAAATATGCAATGTAAACACTTCCGAGTTACCTGTGCTATCAAATGAAGAAAAAAATGAACTATTTAAAAGAATAAAAAATGGAGATAAAGAAGCAAGAGAAGAATTTATCAATGGTAATTTAAGATTAGTTTTAAGTGTAATTAAGAGATTCAAAGGACGAGGAGAAAATCCAGATGATTTATTCCAAATAGGTTGTATAGGATTAATAAAAGCAATAGATAATTTCGATTTAAGCCAAAATGTTCAATTTAGTACGTATGCTGTTCCTATGATAATTGGAGAAATAAGAAGATATTTAAGAGATAATAATGCAATTCGAGTAAGCAGGTCTATAAGAGACTTAGCATATAAATCTTTAGCAATTAAAGATAGAATATTAAGAGAACAAAATAGAGAAGCAACTTTAGAAGAAATTGCAAAAGAATTAGGAGTAGAAAAAGAAGATATCGCAATGAGTTTTGATGCGATACAGGATCCAGTATCTTTGCAAGAACCAGCATTTAATGATGGAACAGAAAAAATTTATATAATGGATCAAGTAAAAGATAGTAAAAATACAGATGAATTATGGGCAGAAAATATTACAGTTGCTGAGGCAATGAAAAAGTTAAATGATAAGGAAAAAATAATAATAAGCAAAAGATTTTTTGATGGAAGAACACAAATGGAAGTTGCAGATGAAATTGGAATATCTCAAGCTCAAGTATCTAGATTAGAAAAAAGTGCAATAAATCACATTAAAAGATTATATAAGTAATACAAACAAAAACACCTGAATAATATTTATTAGAGGTGTTTTTTTATGAATAGTAAAGGGATGGATTTTAAACACAAGGAAGTAATAAATATAAAAGATGCCCGTAGATTAGGTTATGTACAAGATGTTTGTGCAGATTTAAATAGTGGAGCAATTACTTCTATAATTGTGCCGGGAAGTAATAAATTTTTAAATCTTTTTGCTAGTAATAATGATATAAACATTCCATGGGAATGTGTACGATGCATAGGAGAAGATATAATTCTTGTAGAAATTTAATATTCCATAAATTTCCTGTAAAAAAATGTCGAAAATATATTGACTTTAACAAGGTTATTATGTTAATATAAAAAAGAACCTTGTTATAAGAAAAAACAAATAAAAAAACAAATGTAAAATTAGTAATAATT
>CANRKA010000017.1 GCA_947631025.1 uncultured Clostridia bacterium
CCTTTAGAAAAATTACAATTATCTATAAGCAAAACTGTTGCAACATTGTTTTTATATAATATAAATCCTATCTTAATTTTATTGTTCTAATTATATTTTTAATTTAGTATTTTATCTTTTTTGGGTCATCGTAGGCGATGGCCTTATTAATTTATTTATATTTTTATAATAGGCAAAAGCCTTCTCCTACTTCAATATCTGGAATTTTTTATTTATTAAAATGAAAAAAATGTTATTTTCTTGTTTTTTTTTTGTTTTTTTGTTATACTTAGTACGGAATTTTTTTATAGGAGTGAATTAACTGTGAATGAGCATAAAGCTAAACGAATGAAAAATAATGATAACACGCAAAATCAAAAGCAAAAAAATAATCAAAATAAAAAGACAAGAAAAAAATCAAATCACAAAACATTAAAAAGGGTATTTTTAGTAATTACAATTATTTTTATAATTTTATTTGGTGTATTTACATATAGAGTATATGAAAATGGATGGGGATTGCAAGGTTTTCTTTCAACTTTACTAGGGCAAAATGAACAAACCTTAGCAGATTTAGATAGAATTGACTTTTTATTAATTGGTGAAAGTGGAAATATGACAGATACTATAATTATTTGTTCTTATAATCCTAAAGACCAAACTGCTTCTATGTTATCTGTTCCAAGAGATACTTTTATTGGAGATAGCGAATCGTCTGCTTCAACATCAGATAAAATTAATTGTGTTTATAATATAAAAAAAGATCCTATGAATACCGTTAAAGCTGTAAATAAAGTTACTGGACTTAATTTAAAATATTATGTTTTTGTTGATACAAAAGCTTTAATAGAAGTTATAGATGCAATTGGTGGAGTTGAATATGATGTTCCAATTGATATGAATTATGATGATACTTCTAAACAAAACACACTTCATATTCACCTAAAAAAAGGTTTGCAAAAAATAGATGGCAACAAAGCAGAACAATTATTAAGATTTAGACACAACAATGATGGTTCTTCTTATCCTAAAGAATATGGTGATAATGATTTAGGAAGAATGAGAACACAAAGAGAATTTATAAAAGAAGTTGTAAAACAAACTTTAAAAGCAAATAATATTTTAAAATTAACAGAATTTATTGAAATTGCTAACAAATATGTTGATACAAACTTGCCTTTAGATTTAGTAAAAAATTATATACCTTATGCTGTTAGCTTTAATACAGATAATTTAACATCAGATATGTTACCAAATGAATCTAAAAAAATGAATGAATTATGGTTTGTTAAAATTATTGAATCTGACACACAAAAATTAATTAATGATAAATTCTATGGTGGTAAAAAGGAAGTTGCTGAAGGCGAAGAAAATCCTATTACAGTACAACTATTAAATGGCTCAGGTAACTCAAATAACTTAGAAAAAGTATTAAAATTATTAGAAGATAATGGTTTTGATGTTGTTAAAGTAGGAAATACAACAAAACAAAAAACTACTTCAATTATTAATAGGACAAAACAATCTGATTCGACAGTTTCTAAGATTTCTAATATAATGAATGTTAAATCTAAAAAAACTACTGGAAAAGATAACGTTGATGCAGATTTAACAATTACAATTGGTAGTGATTTTAAATAATTATTCATACAATAAAGGGCAGATAAATTGCCTGCCCTTTATTATTTTTTTCATACTTTATTTATACATATATTTTATTTTCTTACGTTTTTTTCTATTAATTCTAGCTACAGTTATATATATAATAAATAGTATTAATATTGCTAGTAGTCCTCTTAATATATTTAATATTATATTACTTTTTTTCACATCATTTACTGCAATTAAATTTGCTTTATATTCTATATCACCATAATTATATGTTATTGTTCCTAATGTTGTTCCCTTAGCAATTGGTGCTTTTATTTCTTTATTTAATTCAACAGTTCCTTCTATCTTTTCATTTGCTTTATCATTTGTAACTATAATACCAATATCTTTATCTACAGTTAATGGCAAATTTTTAGTATCCCTTGTTGCTCCTTTTACCTTTATATTCTGTATAATTGTTTCATTAGCCTTTGCAACCATATTTTTAGAATAGTTATCATATATATGATTAAAAAGCTTTTTTGCATCATTATCTCTTATACTATATCCATTTTCATCTTTTTTACTTGCTCCTAATATTACTGCTATTAATTCTATTTTGTTTTTATTTGCTCCTGCAACTAAACAGTTTTTAGCTGGAGTTGTATAGCCAGTTTTTATTCCAATTGCATATTCATAATAATTTTTATTTTTCTTATTTATTAAATCATTTGTTGTAAATAAAATTCTGTCTGTTTTTTCATATTTATTTGTACTTGGAAGAGTATACGAAACCGTACTTACTATTTTTCTAAATGTTGGATTTTTCATTGCTTCTTTTGTAATAATAGATAAATCACGTGCTGTTGTATAATGGTTTTCATTATGAATTCCGTTAGGGTTTACAAAATTTGTGTTTGTACAGCCTAATTCTGTTGCTTTTGCATTCATCATTGTAGCAAAGCTTTCTACACTTCCAGAAATATGTTCAGCTAAAACATTTGCTGCTTCATTCGAAGATTTTACTAAAAGAGCATACAAAAGGTCCTCTATCGTTAATTCTTCTCCAACTTTTAACGTATCTAGTGAATAACCAACAGGTACAGTAAATACTGCTTTATAACTCACAGTTGCTTTTTCCTGTAAATCTTGTATATTTTCTAGAACTAATAGTGCTGTCATAACTTTTGTTGTACTTGCAGGATACATTTTTTCATCTGGATTTTTTTCGTAAAATATTCTTCCTGTATCTGCTTCTATTAAAATTGCTGATGGTGAACCTATTTCTATATTTGTTTCGTCAGCATATGCAATATTACAAAAAAACATTGCTACAAATATTATTATAGTTAAAAATGCAATTAATTTATTTCTTTTCATTTTTTTCTCTCCTTATTTTTATTACTTTTATACTATATATTAAAAAAAAATTTTTTTCAATCTTTTTCACATTAATTATTATAAAGAAATGTTACTATTAAAAAATAAAATTTAAAAAAAGTTCTTCAACAGTTGTCTTACATAAAACTATTGAGCAATTGATTGCCCAAATGAAAGGAGTATTTATGAATAATTTTAATAATTTAACAAGAAACCAAAAAATATTTATTATTATTTTTATAATATTAGGAATTAGTGTACTTGCGTACACATTTTGGAACTTTTATGCAGAAGATGAAACCGAATATTTAGAAGAAGAATTAATGGTTGAACCAACAAATGAAACAAATAATACAAATGAAATAGTTGAAGCTCCAACAGAGAAAATTGTTGTGCATATTATGGGTTGTGTTAAAAATCCTGGAATTGTAGAATTAGATGTAGACTCTCGTGTTTCTGATGCAGTAGAAGCTGCAGGTGGCTTAACAAATGAGGCTAATTTAGATAAAATAAATTTGGCATATAAACTAGAAGATGGACAAAAAATAAGTATTCCAAGCATATATGACAAATTAGAAGAAGATTCAACTTACGAAGATTTCATAACTAACGATTCTGGTAATATAATCTCGAAAAGTCCCTCCAATAGTTCTAGCGCAATAACAGATTCAAAAATAAATATAAACACCGCTTCTCAAACAGAACTTGAAACGCTTCCAGGGATTGGCTCCTCAACTGCAAGTAAAATAATTACACATAGAAATGAAAACGGAAAATTCCGGAAACATTGAAGATATAAAAAATGTTTCCGGAATAGGTGATGCAAAATATAATTCTATAAAAGATTTAATTTGTGTAAAGTAAACTTAAATAAGTGCATAAAAAAATGTAAACACAAAGTAGTGTTTACATTTTTTTCTTAAATATATTTAATTTTTAAATATCTTTATTTTTTGTGTATTTTACGAAACCAACAATTGCTACAATTACAACTGCTACAACTGATGTTAATATTATTCCTGTTGCTAAATCTCCAGCATAAGGCAATTTGCTTGATTTTGATTGTGATTGAGTAATTGTTTTTGGTGTACTAGCTTCTGAAGTACTTTCAGTTTTGCTTTGATCATTATTTTCAGTTCCATTAGATGCAGTTTCTGTTCCAATTGTAACAACTGCTGCTATATTTACAGGATCATCTAATCCAACATCTGTTATATTATAAGAAATTTTTGTACTGCTAACTGAAAGTGGATCTTTTACTTTAAATGTTATTGTAGCTATTTTTCCTGTTGTTGATGTATTATTATTTCTTTCAATTCCAAGAATTCCTGTTGATGCTACATATACAGCTTGCCAATCAGCTTCACCCTTTGCATCTACATATTCTAATACATTAGAATCATATGTTAATTTACCCATCATACTACCTATTCCACCTTCAACACTTTGATTGAAGTTTACATTTACTGTAACTGTTTGTCCAGCTTCCAATTTTGAACTACTAGATGATAATCCTATTTTTACACCAGAATCCTCAGCATTTACAAAATTTGCTCCTGATAATGCTATTGCCATAACTATTACTAGTGCAATAATTTTTCTACATACTCTTTTCATTTTTTCTCCTTTCTTTTGTTTTAAGTGCAATTCTACACTTTGTTTTATTTATAAATTTAATATTAATAACTTAATTTTAAAATAGACTTTGAATAACTTTAATTTAATATTTTACCTTCATATAATGCACCTCTTAATAAAGTTAAGTCTTTTGTAGTTACTTTTCCATTTCCGTCAATATCCATTGATAATTTTACTGCTTCACTCAATTGACTATTTTCATATATATTTCCTCTAATTGTTGTTAAGTCTGCAGTATCTAGTTTTGCATTTCCATTTGCATCTCCAATTACACTAATTGTTAATGTAATTAATTTATTACCTTTTTCATCTTTTAATGTCATACCTGTTCCAATTAAATCATCATTTGTTAATTGACTTCCATCTTCTTTGTAAACTGTAATTTTTCCATTTGTATCACAATTTGCAATAAAATCTGATAATTTTGTATTTGCTGGTACTCTATATATGTACTCATCATTTTTTTCATATTCGCCTATATTATTAAATCCAATTTTATATACTTGTGATTTTAAATATAAATCATCATCTGATGGTTCATATACTAATTCATCATTTGCATCAAATACTTTTGCTTTTTCAGATTTATGGTCATCTGCATATTGTTTTGCTTCACTAAATTTTTCAAATGTAGTTTCTTCTGTTGATCCATCATCTTTAGTTATTTTAACAATATATTTAAGATTTGGCAACTCTTCTTTTGGTTCATAAATTAAATTATTATCTTTATCATAAACCCTTTTTGTTGTACCTTGTTTAAATAAATTATCAACAAAATCCTTTGCGTTATCAAAATTATCATATTCTAAAGCTTGTGAATTGTCAACACTTGCATCATCTTTTACATAGTACAAAAATTTTTCTGGTAATTCTGGCAAATAAACCAAATCATTATTCAAATCATATATACCTATTGCTGGACCATTTCCATTATCGAATACTCCATCTACATAAGCCTTTGCATCATCAAAGTTTTTAAATAATCTCTCTGGATTCAAAATCTCATTTTCTAAATCTGCAGATTCTTTAGCAAAATACATTACATCTTCTATATCCCATTTTGCATATACTGTTATATTTTCCATTCTTGAAGGATTTATACTTTTTACTTCTTCAAGATATGTTGTATCTGTATACCATCCAATAAACTTCATTCCTATTTTTTGTCCTAATGGTAATAAAGTTATTTCAGAATCTTCTACTGTATATGTTGTTCTATTCGAATTTGCTGCATCTCTTGTATCAACATATGTAATTGTATATTCAATAGGTGTTTTTGTATATGTTGCATATACATCTCTATTTGCAACTACATTACTTAAATCATCTTCTATTTCAGCATCAGTTACCCATTTATCAAATTTATAATCATAACCAGCTGAACTTTGTTTAGTTGGTATTATTGGAGCAGTTGCACTTTCTCCATAATCTACAGTACTTGTACCTAGATTTGTATGTTTATCTTCATCATAGAATGTTATTGTATATTGATTTTTAGTAGCATTAAATTTTGCTTTGTATGTTTTATTTTTTGTTACTTGCTCTCCAGATGTACCTAAAACTACATTTCCTTCTTCATCTTCCCATCCTACAAATTCATATGTAAATTCTGGTGTTGCTTCTTTAGTTTGATCTTCTGGGAATTCAATAGGATCTTCATAATGATAATTTGATTTTCTCTCTATTTCTTCTCCATCTTCATCTTCAAATATTATTTCATATTCTATGTAATTTGTTGTATATTTTGCATAAACATTTCTATCTGCAACTACATTGCTTAAATCATCTGTGTTTCCATCTTCATCAACCCATTCTGCAAATGTATAAGAATATCTTTGATCTTGTGCTTTTACTGGATTTATGTATGTATCATCAGCCTGTTCTCCATATTGAGCACTTGCAGTTCCTAATATTGTTTGTTCATCATCATTGTAGAATGTTATTGTATATGATTTTTTTGTTGCTTCATAATTTATTTGTACAGTTCTATTTTCTGTTACATTACTTAATTTTTCTGATTCCATACTTATGTACTTATAATAATACTCTTGAGTTTGTACATCTTTTTGTAAGTCTGATATATTTATTCCTTGTTCTGATAAAAGTGCTTGTGTTACATTTGTTCCATGTTCAACTAATACAGTTGCTAAAATTGCATCTTCTCCAGCACTATTTTTTCCTTTAAATTCTACTTTATACTTTGTTGTTTCCCAGTGTGCATAAAGTACATGTTTTTTTGTTTGTGTAACTGGTGTTGAATCTTCAATTAAATTTCCATTATCTTTATCATCATACCATCCTAAGAATGTATATCCAGTTCTTGTTGGCTCTGGTAATGGACCGTATGGTTCTAAATAAGTCACTTGTTTTGTATTAGATTCTGTTAAAATTCCATCATTAGGATCAAATGTTACTGTGTACTCTGCCTTTTCCCAATGTGCCCACAATGTATGAGCTGATGTTACTGTATCTGATTCATTAGCTTTAGTTCCTTGACTTTCATCTGCATTATCATACCATCCAGTTATTGTATATCCTGGTCTTGTAGGATTTGGGAAATTTTCATATTGACTTCCATGTTCATATTCTTTTGTAATATTTCCTGTTGAACCTGCATAGTTTAAATCAAATGTTACTGTATATTTATTTAATACTTTATTAAATTTAGGATACACATCTTTAGTTTCTGTAACATTGGTTATATCTACATCAATACCATTTTCATCTTCCCATCCTACAAATTCATATGTACCATCTGCTTCAGGATCTTTTGTTGGTGTTACTCCTTGGTAAGTAGCAGCACTTCCATATTCTACTTCTTGCTCATCTAATTGTTCACCTTTTGATTTATCTTTATAGAATGTTATTGTATATTTTCTTTTTGTTTGTGTGAACTTTGGTTTTGCTGTTACATTATCTTTAATATGATCAAAATCTATGTCACCACCTTTGTCATCTACCCATTTTTCAAATGCATAATCAAATTCTGGTGTTGATGCTTTAGTTGGTGATTGTGTTGGTTGATCTACATGTTGTCCATGTTTTACTGTTTTTGATTCAATTTCTGTTCCATCTTCATTTTCATATCTAACAGTATATTCATTTAATTTATAATAAACTTTTAATTCTAAACTTCCATCTGCTATAATTTGTCCATCTGTTTTACTATCAGAATTACCTGGATCTTGTGTATATCCTTCATATTGTTTTATCTCTGCATATACTGTTTGTCCTACTACACCTGTTAATGTTTTTTCATCACCTGTTTGCTCTTCGTAATGTCCATCTGCTTGCTCTAAGAAATATTTAATTTTATATTCAATATCCCCTTTTAATTTATAGTATAGTTTTAATTCTAAATTTCCATCTCCTGTGATTGTTCCACTTTGAGTTGAACTAGATTTATCTGTATCTAATTCATAACCACTACTTAAAATATCATTATCAGGTGATGCTGTTGCAGTTTGATCTGTTGTTCCTTGTAATGTTTCAGTTTTATCTGGATTTCCTTCATTATATGATCCATCTAATTGTTGTTTAAAGTGTTTTACTTTATACTCTGTATTGATATTTGCTTCCCACTCAGCATATAATGTTGTATCTTTTGTAAATGTTGCTTGACTTCCTTTTGCATGTGATGTTCCATCTTGTGTTTGGTTTTCATTCCAAGCATCTTTAAATGTATATCCTGCTTTTGTTGGAGTTGATGAATCTATTGTAATTTGAGCTCCTTGTATACTGCTTACATCTGAAGAATTTACTTTTATTGTTCCAATTTGTTCTGTTGGTGGTAAAGTACTTCCTCCATTTACATCATATTTTACTTTTATTTGTCTAGAATATATCATATTATATGTAGTGTCACTTGAAATTTGTTGAGTTGAACTTTCTTGTAAAGTACTTCCTGTAACAGCTGTATCTGTTGTCCATCCAACTTTTGTCCATGTATTTCCATTTTCTATATAATCTTCTGATAATGTTTTTAATGTTATTTGAACATCTACATCATTATTATATAAACTTGCTGTTTCAGTTTCTGTTTTCATTTGACCATTATTATCGTAGTATTTATATGTTACAGTAAGATCTTTTTTAAATATAGCATATAATGTTACATCTTGATCTTCCATTTGTAAATTTGGTAATGGAGTAGTTCCAACTGGATCATTTGTCCAACCTACAAAAGTATAACCTGCTCTTTCAGCTTGCTTTGTTGAAACATCAATATTTCCACCTTCAGCAACTTGTTCTGTTTCTTGTTCTCCGCCAGTTAATCCTGTTCCACCATTTTGTTGATAATTATATGTAACTTGATGTGTTGCTGTAGATGGTGGAAGTGTAGCCTTTACAGTACCTAAATCTTCACTTTCTGCATCTTGCATTGTAACCATTAAATCTTCTAACCCTATTTCAAATGTGGTAATATCTTTTTTAGCTGTTAATTCTATTGTACCAATATATGTATTTATACAAGGATTTTTTACAGTTATATAAATATAATCATCCTGATCATCATATGTTTCTGTTGTAGCAATTAAAGATTCATTTCCTTTAACTTGTACAACATCAAATTGATTTTCATCATACAATAAATATCCATCTACTGTAACAGGATTGTCTCCCCCTTGCACCTCTATTTTTACATTTACAGTATCTCCGCTTTTTATGTTTCTTGCATCAGTTGAAAAAGTTACTGTAGCAGTATTGCTGCTTGCTGCGAATACCACTGAATATGGAGCGAATAGTGAAATTATGATTGTTAATATTAAACTTAAACTCAATATTCTTTTTAATAGGTTATTGGTTTTTACATATCCCTCTTTCATTTTTTCCTCCTTAAAAATCGTACTTATATTAATTTTAATATAACGACTTTTTTTAAAAAAATCAATTGTCCTTTTAGGCATATTTTATGTATTTTGGGGTATACTAAACTTTATTTATTTACGGATTAAACTATAATTAAAACATATTTTTTAATTATTTTATTTTCATTACATTTTAGTAATATTATGTAATAAATTTTATTTAGTTACCCCTTTTAACTTTATGTATACTTAGTTTTATTATATTAATAATAGAACTTTTCCTTATTTATTTTACTTATATAAGATTTTGTAAGGTTCCACTTTCATATAATACATTTCTTAATATTGTAAGTATTTTTGTACTAATCTTTTGCGTAAATGTAATGTCTAATGCTTTTTCCTCTAACTCTGTTAATTCTCCACTTACATATAATTTTGATCTTAATTTTGTTAAATCTGCCATATCTATTCTTCCGTTTCCGTTTGCATCTCCCATTACTACTATTGTTAAATCAATACTTTCATTATTATCTTTTGTTACTTTTATTTTCATTCCTGTTTTTACTATATCGTCTGCGTTTATTGCTTCGCTTCCGTCTGCATTATATACTGTTATTTTTCCATTTGTTTTTAATCCGGTTAAAAAGTCTGATATTTTTGTTTTTGGCATTACTTTTGAAATATATTTATCTCCTTTTTCGTATTTTGTTAAATCATTTTCTCCTATTCTATATATTTCTGATTTTAAATATAATGCTCCTTCATCATCTTCTTGATTATCGTTTATTATTGATAATTCTATATTTGCATTTTCTCCTTCATAAGAATGCTCTTTAAAATTGTAGTCTGAAAATACCATATCACTTATACTTATTATACTTGTTGTTGGCTGTACATCTTGTTTTGCTCTTACTTTTATTTTTAATATTTCATCATTTTCTTTTAAATCTATTGGGCTCCTTAATTGCAAATAATAATATTTATATAGAATATCATAATTTTGAGAACTTACTTTATCATTATTAAATGATGATTTTATTGATATTACGTCGAATACATTTTCATCAATTTCTATAGTTCCATCTATTGATAATATTTGTGATAAATTCTCAGTTATCCTTACAGAAATTTCAGCTTCTTCATTTTTCTTAAGTTCAGTTTTATTTGATTGCATTTGTAAATTTCCAGTTGTAGCAAAGCTACAACCAGAAATTACAAGTAATGTTGTTAGTATCATTAAACATATACTTATTACATATTTTTTCATATCTTATCACCCTCATTATTCAAATCTTGCATGCAATGTATATGGCTCTACAATATTTGTTACTATTACATTGTCTAGAATTTGTTTTCCACTGTCGTCAAACCAACCTATAAACTTCATTCCTGCTTTTTCTACATTTGGTAATCTATTATAGTTTGCTTCTCTACTAAATGTTGCACCTTCATACACGCTTAGTTCTTCTTTTATTATTGCTGCTTCTCTTGTTGGTATTAAAGTTCCTCCATTTAAATCTAATGTTACTTTTATTGCTGTTCTATATGCATATTTACATTGTAGTGATGCCATATTGTTTATTGCTGTCGCATCTGATGCTATTATTCTTCCACTTAAGTCTACGTCTAATGCAAGTTTTTGATAGTCTTTTTGTAATCTTGTATGATCTCCATCTCCTATATATATTCTTGCTATATTTGCTTCTGTTGCACTTATTAAACCTTTTGCTGTTGTACTTCCTCTTACTATTAATCTTAAGTTTATTTCTTGATTTTTCTTAGTTACATTTAAGAACATACCAGTTCCTACTATTTCTGTATCTGCTAGTTCTCTATCTGTTACTGGATCTAAGATATCATTTCCGTCTGTATCTTCATATACTTTTACTGTTCCATTTGTATCTAAGTCATTTTTTAGTAGTGCAACACTTGTTCCTATTTGTTGTTCTTCTGATGGCCTTCTTGATGATTGTGGTAATATTCCTAGTAAATATTTGTCTCCGTCGTTGTATGTATCATTTGCTTGTGTTGTATATTTTACTGTTACTCTATTTCTACTATCATCTATTTGGGCATCTGTAATTCTATATTCTTGATTTGTAGTTTTTAAATATAAGTCAACTTCTTTTTCCCATATTGCATATAGTGTTAGTCCTATATTTCCTTTGTATTCATCATCAGAATTATAACTATCTCCGCTTCCATCTGGCTTTGTATTCCATTCTACAAATATATAATCATCTGGATCTGTTGTTGGAACATTTGGATTATCTGTGCTGTTTGCTATTACTGCTACTGAGCCGATATCCTGAACTTGTGGACTTGCTGGCATATTATTTATTTTAACATTTGCTACAAATCCGCTTTCATCTAAAGGTACATTTTCATTATATATAATTTCATATTGCCATATTGCATATAAGTCTTCTCCTCTTTTTGCTGTATATACATCATTTGGATGATATGCTTGTCCTGTACCATCTGCACTTGTATTCCATTCTTTAAATACATATCCTTGGATTGATGGTGCACTTGTGTATATATTTAAGTCATCTATTATTACTTCATCAGTGCTATTTACATTTTTTCTTTGATCATCTGGAATATTTTGAGCTGATCCCATTGGTAAACCGTATTCATCTGTTGGTTCATTTCTATGGTATTTTATGATGTAATCCCATTGTGCATATAAAGTTAAGTCTTCATTTAGATCATATATAGCACCTTCACCATATGGTGTTCCTGTTCCATTTGGATCTGTATTCCATCCTGCAAATTCATAATACTGTGCAACGTTTGGTATTGTTGGAGTAACTCCATCATCATCTAAAGTTATATCTTCATTATGTGTTTTAATTTGATCATCAGGCATTTGTGTTACTAATCCCACTGCTACATTTGTACTTCCATCTATTGGTGGATTTTGTTCATAGTGTATTTTGTATTGTGCCACATCCCATATTGCATATAATGTTACATCTGCATCTAATGCATATGTTCCTGCTGGATTAAATGATGTTCCATCTCCATTTGGATCTGTATTCCATTCTCTAAATGTGTATCCTTCTCTTGTTGGTACATTTGCATCTAGTGTTAAAGGCATTCCTGCTTGTTTTAATTGATCTCCTGGAACCGTTACTCCTTGTCCTGCACTTTGATCTTGTGTATTTGCATCGTAATGTACTGTGTATGAACTTACTTGCGCATTGTTTAATATGTCTATTTTTAATTTTATATCTTCTTGATCTACTATTATTAATACTTTATCATTGCTTGATCTTGCTTCTTTTATTTTTACAAAATCTTCTCCACTTTCATTCTTACCTACTATAAAGTCTATGTCTAATGTTAAAATTTCATCATTTAACGCATATCCTTCTGGTGGTGATACTTCTTGGAATTTATAAGTATATGTAAGAATTCCTTGTGGTGCATTTTGTACTTCTTCTACTGAAGGTTTTTTCATATGAGTTAATCTTAAAGTAGAGTCTCTTTCTTCTTCTATATAACAATAATCTAATTTACCATCTCCAAGTATTGTTGTAATTGTTTCGGCATATACTGCTGTATTTGCCTTATCTGGTAACCATGTTTTGAATACTGCCATTGGAATAATTCCTTGTCTTGTTTCTGCATCTACTTTTGTAATATCTAGTGAGTATTCATCTTCTAATATTTGCTCATCTACATCATTCATTACCCTTATTCCAATAAATTGTTTATCGTATTTTGTTATTGTAGCATTTCCTGTTATGTCTTCTTCTGATATAGATTGTATTTGCATACATCCTTCCTCAGTTTTTATTATATTAAGTTTTATTTTTATTGGTTTTTCTAATAATTTATATCCATCTGGAGCTTCTTCTTCTGTAATTGTTAATGTAAATTCTCCTTCTAAATCTGGTAAATCTAAATTATCTAATACTACTTTACCTTGTACACCTGTATATACATTTTCTATTGTATCTCTATATGCTACTTGTCCATCTACTCCTGTTTGTTCTAATACTACAGTGAATTTTGCTTGACTATCGGTAATGTATTTATTTGTTGCTGATGAAATTTTTCCTAATGATAATGTGTATTTATTTTCTGATTGTCTATCTAATGGTATTAATCTTATTTCAGACCAATCTTCATTAGGATTTTCTATATATAGTAGATCTGCTGTTGTTACAATTTCAACTTTTCCTGTATCCCTATCTCTATATAGTCTAATTGTTTTTGTATCTTCTAATTTGTATCCATCTGGTGCTTGTAATTCCTCAATTGTTACAGTAATAAATCCATATCCATCAAGTGGTATTCCATCTATTTGTCCATTTTCATCTGTTGTTCCTTTCCATGTTGTATTTTCTACACCATGTTGTTCTTGACGAACGGTTATTTCATATTTAGCACCTTGAATTACTGTACCATATGCATTTTTATCATCATCAGTATCCATTGCGTGTTTTTCAAGTACTACTTTATAATCGCCTACAGTTTTTCTATCTTTTACAGTTAAGTATATTATTCTTCCTCCTATTGTTTTTTCATCGTCTATTCTTACATACTCTTCTGAAGATAGTGGCTCAATATATTTTATATAGCCTCTTGAATCATAGGTTACTTCAATTCTAATATCTTGTGGCATTTGATTATATCCTGAAGCTGGTGATTCTACTAATGTATATACAACTGTTTCTCCTGCATATGCCTTTCCAGTATTTGCATCTGTTTTTCCGTTTTCATCTGTTAATTCTGTTGTTACATTTACGTTTGTTTGCACTGTTTCTAATGGTCTTTCTATTTTAGCTGTAATATCATAATATACTCCCTCTATTGGTGCATTTGATCCATATTCTAAAGTTGTAATATCAAATAATACTTTAGATGTATTATGTATTTTTATTGTTATTATTCCATTTGTATCATCTGTTATTACCTCAAAGTTTCCTCTATCTTTTACTGTTAATTTTAATGTTGGATCTCCACCATCTATAGTACTATCAATATACTCTGCTTTTATTTTTACATGTCCATCTGTTGCATTGTTTTCAAAAGCATATCCATCCGCTGGAGTCTGCTCACTAACTTCAATATCAATATCTCCTTCATATGTGATGTTATCTATATATGTTAATCCTCTTTCTAATATTATTGGTGCTTTACCTGTTTTTATTTGTTCTTCTTTTATTTGTTCATCTGTATACCAATTTCCATCCATTCCAAGATTTGAAGTGAATGTTGTTGAAGGATTTTGTGCTGAAGCTGTCGTTGCAGGAGTTATTGGTATAAGTTCTCCTGTAGTATCATCTTTTGTGATATTTAAGTATACTTCAGATCCATTTATTCTATTTCCTGTATCAATATCATCTGTTACAACTTTTACTGTATATGCTGGTTTTTCTCCTTTTGGTTCATTATATATTACTGCATACATATCACGACAGTTTACATTATCTGAATGTTCTCTTAGTGGAATTAATTTACCTGCATTGCTTGTTTCTTGTGATTGTATTCTTCCATATTGATCATATGTTACAGTCATTGTTAATTCTGGTAATTTTTTATATTCTTCTGGTGTTTCATCTTCTGTAAATGTGTATTTCCACTTTTCAGATACTGGTGATACTCCTAAATCAAATATTATTTGTCCATTAGCATCTGTTTTATTATTGTCTACTGTTGTTAAAGTTTTCATTTCTGGTTGTATACTTCCATCTTGATTATCAATTATTTTTTCAGCTTTTACAGTAAATTTAACATTTTCTAATGCTTGTTTTGTATTTTTATTTTGTTTTACTAATGTTAAATATGTTTGTGATTTATTTTTAAATGTTACTGTTATAACTCCATGCTCTTCATCTACTTCTACTTTAATATCTCTTTGAGTTACATATGCACTATAATCATCTACACGTCCTTCTGTTCCTTGTTTTAGTTTTAAACTGTAATCTTGTTCTCCTTTTTCTAACTCTATATTTATATGATTATTTGTTGTATTTTCCTTATAACCTTCTCCTACTGTTCTTTCTGCAATTCTTATATTAATATCTCCTGATGCAGGATCTACTATATTATTTAAGCTTGTTTTTCCGTCATTATCTGTTGGGTTTAGATTATAAGCTTTTTCATTTATAGATAAATCATACTGTGTTCCTGGTATTCCTAATTGTGAGCATTTATTATTTGAATCTTCATCTTTTATTATTAAATCAAATGCATTATCATTTGGTACATTTACAAGGAAGTGTACTCTTTGATCATTTAAGTGTCTTATTATTCCATTTGTTGCCATATCTAGTGATACATTTGTATTTAATATTCCTTTATCATTTGCAACTTGATTACATGATGCCATGCTTCCATCTGCATTATATTTTATTATAAATACTACATCTTCCATTTTTCTGAAAGACTCAGGAGTTTCCATTTCGTGAATTGTATATTGTATTCTTCTATCACTTGTATATGTTGTGAATGTATCTATTGATTGTGTTACAATTCCATTTGCTTCTGTTATTATTTCTTTTTTAGTATCTTTCATTGTAGTTAAATCTTTTCTTGTTATTTCAAATTTAACACCTTCCATTGGAGCATTTTTTGTTTCATCATATTTATATAAACCTATATTTATATCTTTTGGCATGTTCATTATTTCCATGTCAATTTTCTTTTTGTTTACAAATGACTTATCATCAAAATTATTTACTACTTTATCTCCACTTATAATTTTATAATCTGATATTTTTCCTGTATCTGTATATGTTACTTGTAAATTTACTTGTGCTGCACATGCATAATATCCTGCTGGAGTTGTTGTCTCTTTTATATAATAAGTAACTGTTTCTCCTGGATATACTGGTCCTGCTTTTATAGTTGCATATCCTTGTGCATCTGTTTCTGGACTTCCTGTTGCTTGATCCTTTTTACTGCTTGTAACTTGTATTTTTACATTTCCTAAACCATCATTTTTATAGAATTGATCTATAACCCTTAAGTTTAATTGCAATGCTGGTTTATTTTTTACATATATTAATAAGTCAGGTGTTTTCTTATTTGCTCTTTGTGTTTTATCAGCTGTCTTTATTGCTTCGAAATATTCACTTGCTGAACTAATATTATTTGTTGATATATTTCCATTTGCATCAAATTTTACAAAGTAATCTATTTGATTTGATATTGGATAATATCCATCTGGTACATCTACTTCTGATAATGTATATTTTACAGTTGTATTTTTATATACCTTACCTACTGGTGTCATTGCTTTTGCATTTATAGTTGCATCTAATCCTTCACTTGAGGTTATATTAAAGCTTGCATTTAAATCGTTAATTGTATCATCATAAAAATCAACTTTGTTTAATGTCATCTGGAATTTTCTACTAAATAATACGTCTACAGATATATTTCCTGTTTCTGCATCCCATTTTATGTTAGAAACATTATTATCTCCCCATAAATCTGATCCTAAAGATGTAATGTTACTAATTTTTCCATCAGCTCCATATGCTACATCTAGTTTTACATAATAAGCAGATGGGTCTCCCTTTCCTCCCAGCTCTTTACTTGCTAAATCGCTTGGGAATAAATATCCATTGTAATCTGTTCCTTCTCTTGCTGAACCTATTATATATTGGTTATTATCATTTGCTTCTGCTGCTCCCCAATATGTCCATCCTGATATACCATCTGAATTTGTGTATCTATAATTTTCTATTCCTGTATAGTATTCATATGATTGTTTTGTACAATAATCATTCTGATTCATAAATGGATACATTCTTATATGTTGTATTGGAGTTCCTGATATATCGTCTATTGCTGTTACTGTTATTTTAGTTGTTAATGCATATCCTATATAAAAATGCATTTCTGCTCCACTATTATCATGGTTCACTGATTCAGTTACAAAGAAGTTATATTCTTTCAAATTATTGTCTGATAGATATGATTTTCCATCTTCACCATAATATGGAGGAGTTGAAGTATTACTTCCACCTGCCTGAGCATTAATGTTTCTATAAATAGAGTTTTTCCAGTCAATATTACCAAGACTATCAAATGTCATTTGTATAATTCCAATTAATTTATCATGTTGATATATACTTGTAGTATTTCTAGGAAGTGTTGTTTGATAATTTATTGGTTCGGCCTCTTCAAATATATAAAATGTTCTAGATGTATCTTTTTCTATTGGCACAAACAATGAAGAATTTGAATTTGAATATATATCTCCATTTACATGAGTACTATATGAAATATCATGTCCGTTTCCTATATATCCTGCCTTAACATATTCATCTTCTTTTGTACCGCTTATTAATTGTCTTGATGTACTAATATAAAATCTTGCACCATCTAATTTAGTTGGTTCACCATTTTTTTGTACCTCATCATTGTATGTATAATTATCCATTGCAAATGTTTTTAGGTTAAACATTGGATAGAATTTCATTGTAATATTTAATGCATAGTCTGTATGGCTTATTGTATTTCCATCTCCTACTTCAATGTATTGTCCATCTGCTAGCCATCCAATATGACCATCTTGTCCTGTTTTTAATTTTGCATTAGTAATTTTTCCATCTTCATCAAATGTTACACTTATTAAATATTGATATTTTACTGTTTGATAATATGAACCTTTTTGATAATAATTGCTTCCATTATAATATCCTAAATTATTGTTATTTCCATCTAAATAATATCCATCTGTTGAACTATTTTTTATTACTAATCTTAAAGTTCTTGTACTATTACCACCTTCGTATTTCTTTATTTTTTTGTAATCTTCACCATATGTTAAGTCTGGTAATTTGTCATCATCTCTATCTGCACCTGTTAATAAGCTTTCATCTCCCATTAATGCATATTCTTCATCTGGTACATAATCTGAAGTACTTGCTCCTTGATCTGTTAAATATGCTTCTACTTTCATATCACTTATTTTTTTGTCTTTATCATATGCATCTCGTGCTGTTAAGTGTATACCAAATTCCTTAATTTCATCATTATATATAGTAATATCAATTTCAAATGTATCTGCATTATATCCTGTTACCTTAATTTTATTTGTATTAGATCCTGCTACAACAGGGGTAGATGATATTTTACCATTTGCATCATAAGACACATTTAATAATAAATCTCCATCTATCCATTCATATCCTGCAGATTTTTGAACTTCTTTTATTGTATAATTCATAGTGCTATTTTCTAATGTTCTATCTAAATATGACTCTGTTTTTCCGTCATTATTTGTATATGACACTTGTGGTGTTCCTGATTGATTTACTCTATTTGTTGCAGATGAATTAGAATATGTTTGTCCATTATTACTACTTGTTATTGTAAATCCTAAATTAGGAATTTTTATAGCCGGATTTACACTATCTTGAGCTGTTATATTAAATTTAAGTATTGGATTATTTTTTAATGCCAATTCTATTTCAAATTTATCTTCATCTGTTGCTGTTGGATTCTTTTTGCTTACTTGCGCAATTGCGTTTATATTTTGTCCTGCTTGGAATTGAACATTATCTACATATCCATTGCTATCATATGAAACTTCAATATTTATCTCTGTTCCTAATGATTGATATCCTGTTCCTGGTGAAACTTCTGTTACTTTATATGTTACTACTGTACTATCTAATGTTTTATCTAAATATGCAGTACCTAAACCGCTACTATCTGTTGTTACTCCATTTGTGCTTACAAAATCTATAACCTTTTGTTCACTATCTTTATATGATGATGTAACATTATATATTGTTCCTGCTATTGGAGCATTATTAACTGTATCATTTCTATTTGTATCTGTTATGTTTATCTTAAATGCAGGATAATTTTTTACTTCTATTTGCACTATTCCTTTTGTATTGTTGTTATAAGTTGAGAAGTTTGTTGATGTATGTGTTGCATTTGTATATGTTACTTGTACAAATCTATTTGGTTTTTCTGGATCTTCTCCACTTTCAGTTACAACTTTTGCAGAAGTAATAGCTCTATCTCCGTCATACTCAACCTTTACATAGAAATCTTCTACTGTTGCATATCCTTGTTTTGCTGATAATTGTCTTACTTTATATATTTTAGAATCTGACTCACCAAATATTCCAGAATAAATTCCTGTTATACCATTTTCATTTGTTATTCCTGTTCCTCTATCTTGTGTTGATACTTCTGTTACTTCAAAATTTGCTCCTTGTAATGGATCCTTATTTGCAAAGAAGTATTTGTTTGTTATTTCAAATGGTACTTTTGGCTCAACATAAACTTCAATTTTAACTGTTTGATTATTTACCCAAGTAATTTTATCTTTTGATTCTGCACTATCTAATTTAAGTGTTGAATCATTCAATACTTTTTCACTTTGATAACTTATTGTAAATGTTTTATCTGTTGCCTTTTGATATGAATCTTTTAAACTTGTTTGTGTTAATTTGTATGTTTGTATTCCATTTTCTAAAATATATCCTACTTGTATTGCTGCTGTTCCTGATGTTCCATTACCAGTTGCTGGCAATACTTGTGAATCTGTTATTTTGTATGATACATCCTTTATTACAGCTTCTGTTATTTTATCTTTTGTTACTACTTGTACATTTAATGGAGCTTGATGATCTATTTTTATTTTAACTTTTATACTTCCTGATGGTTGTAAGTCTTCTACTGTCCACCATGTATTGTATCCACTTTTATTTTGCACTTGTGCCATTGTTGATGTTACATCTACACTTCCTGATAAATCAAATACTATAGGTACTTCTATTGTTGCTGGACTTAGAGGTTTATAGTAATCTGCAATGTGGTTTGCTGTTATTTTATATGTTACTGTTTGGTTACTTACATTTCCTCCAACGTGTGTACTTCCAACTCCTTTATCACTTGTTAAAATTGTTCCATGTGCTCCTAAGCTTGTATCTACTGAAAATCCATAGTTATTAATTCCTGCTGATGTTTCTTTATCTACTGCATTTATTTCAAATTTAAATGTATCTAATTGATAGTCTGTTAATTTTACTTCATAATTTGTTTTATATGTTCCTGCTGATGTTTGATCTGCAGATATTAAATTAAGTTTTAGTCTATTTTGTGTATATGCTTGGTCTACTTGTTGAAGAGTTACTTGGCCATCTGGGTCAATTTTAGTAACTTTTAATGTTTCTGTATTTTCATTTAATGCATATCCTATTGGTGCTTTTGTTTCTGTTATATATATATAACTTTCTACATTTACTGTTATTCCAGTTAATTCAATTGCTTCGCTTAAACTTCTATTATCTATTTTTACATTATTTTTAGTTATAGTTGTTCCATCTGGATTAACTACTCTAATGCTGTATTCTGCACCAACTAATTCTTCTTCTTGTTGATTTTGTTTTTTCAAGTCTAATGATAAATTTCCTACATCATCATAATTTGTATATAGTTCAGTTACCATATTACCTAAATATACACCTAATGAGTCCTCTAATGCTGATCCTGCTACATTATCTGATGAACTTGAATATGAAATACTCTTTATTAATCTGTTTCCATAAATTCCTACTACATCTGATAATCTTATTCTTCCTTCGTCTTGTCTAAATGTTAATCTAAATATTACTTGTGTTCCTTTTTTTGGCTGAGCTTCTCTGTTTCCATCTAAGTACATTTCTTGAACTTTTAATTCATATACTTTTTGTTCTGCTGTTACTCCTATTCCTGGTACTCTTATTGCATGGTTATTTTGTGGATCATTTTGATATTTTTGGTAATCTATTGTTATTTCCCCAGTAGCACCTTGATCTCCTGTTCTTAGTGTTAAGTCTAATGGTTTATTATTTTCATCTACTAATGTATCTGATGATAAGTTTACTAAAACTCCATTTACAAAAGCTCCATTCATATCTACTTTATCTAATGTTAAATTTACATATGTATCTTCTGCTGTTCTCTTTTTATTTAAGTGCTTAAATGTTACTATTCCATTTTGCTCTGAAGCTCCTTGATTTGGTTCATTAGTATTTGTTTGACCTAAATCATATGGAGATTGAGTTATTCCTATTCCTCCGTTATTTCTATATGTTAATATTATTTCTTGAGTTGTAATATCACATGTGTATCCAGCACTTGCTGCAACTTCTTTTACTGTAATTTTTGTTGGATCTCCTTTTGTTATACGTGTTGTAATTAAACCTTGCGCATTTGTTTCTCTTCCTTCTATTGTTTTTGTTTTTGTTACACCATTTATAGTCCATTCTATATCTATATTATATTTTGCTCCTACAATACCTCTATTTGTATCTTTATCAAGTAGTTGTACTCTAAATTCTGCTGAACTACTTTGATCTAAATGGTATCCTATAGTTAATAAACATGTATATTCTGTTGATCCTACTTCATTTATTCTTGTAAATTCTTCTTTTAATAAACTTTGTTCATTTTCTATTACATCTTCATCTATTATATATCCGTCTTTATCAAATGTTAAATTTACATTAAGTTCTTTTGGAACTTGGCTTTCATCATATTCATCTGGTATTGTATATTCATCTACTGTTAATTTAAATTTATGTTGTCCTTCATCATAGTTTCCAACTGTAAATGATAATTGTCCTTTTCTATCTGATTGAACTGGACCATATACAAATCCTTTTTCATCTTCTAATTTATATGCTACTCCTGGTCCAACAGCTACATCTTTTTCATCATAATCTACTAATGATACTTTTACTATATTTTGCTCTGCCTTTTTTGTACTTTTAAAGTTTACTATTACTGATTCTCTGTTTGGATCTTGATCTATATCTAATTGTTGTGGATTGTATAAAACTGTTACTATTCCATTGTTTTTATTTACTGTTAACATTTTTGTTGTTACATCTGGTATATATCCAGCTTTTGGTTGTTGTTCTGTTATTTCTATTTGTAAAGCTCCTGCTCCATAAATATTTGTATTTATTTGTCCATTGCTATCTGTTTCTACAATCACACTTCTTACTTGATTATTACTATTTATTGTTCTTACTAAATATTGTACTCCTGATAATTTATCTCCTGTTTTAGAATCTTCTAAATTAATTTGTAGATTAAATGGATCTACAGCTACGCATTCATTTAAAACAGATACTAATACATGGTTTGTTTTATCTTGTTCTACTGTTGCTGTTACATTACTGTTATCGTGTGTTGAAATATCTGTTATTATTCCATCTTTATATGTTACTTTTATTAATGTTAATTTTGCTGCATCATATGAATTTGGTGCTGAATTTTGTCTTAAATAGTAATCATAAGTTCCATCTAATGTCATTACAACTGCGTCAAAGTGCACACTACCATTTATATCTGTTACTCCTGTTAATACAGACATTTGATATTTATCATTTAATTTTGGTTGTATTAATGTAAATTCACATCCAGATATTACAGTATTTGTGTTTCCTAATTCAGTAACTTTTACTTCAAAGTCTGATTTTTGACTATTAATTGGGAATATTACATCAACTAGTCTTTTTGCTTCATTTGGTGGATTTATTGTTACACTTGAATTAAGCTCATCTACTATTATTTTTCTTGTTATATTATCATTTGTTATTTCAAATGTTTCTGGATTTGTTGCTACATATCCAACTAAATTATTTACTGTTGGTGTTACTTCATATGTGATTGTTCCATCACTTCTTAAAGATCTTGCTGTATCTGCTGTTATTTTTATGTATCCATTATTATCAGTTGTTGCAGTTTCATTGCAAACTATTTCTCCTGCTGCATTTTTTCCTACAACATTAAATACTATTCCTCCTACTGCTAAATCTTTATTTTCTATGTTTACAGCTTTTATTCTTAAGTCATATCCTTGACATATTTTTATTACGGTAGATTTGGTTCCTTGTCTTTCGTCACTACCTTGTAAATCTATTCTTTTTTCTGGATGGTCAAATGTTTGATATTGGACATCTTGAGTTTTATTGGTACATATTTCTTTAAATATTACATCTGCATTTATAGGTGCATCTGTTTTTAATGTTAATGAAAATTTTAATACTTCTGTATCTTGGAAATTGATATTATCTACAGTCCATGTATAACCGTTTCCATCTTCAGTTTTTTGAGCTGTTCCATGTGTTGCTGTTACGTCTGATATAGTAAAATACTCTGAAACAACATCTGAAAATACATTTGTTACACTTATTTGTTTCAAGCTTTTATTCATTTCATTAGTTATTTTATCCGTATCGAATACATGCAAATTTTGTGGTGTTGAAATGCTTTCATCACTTGATAAAAAGTATAAATCACCACAAACAGAACTTCCATCATCATTTACATATGCTGAACTTGTAATATCTAATAATACAGTAATTATATGTAAATCTGGATCTTGTGCTTGTATTTCTTTCATTTTTTCTTTTACATTGTCTGTTCCATCTGTAAATACTATAAGATATTTATGTACATCATATGCATTTGAAACAACATGTTTATTATCTATAGATGCAACTCCATTTTCTAATCCTTTATTTCCATCATTTCCATTACCTACTACTAATGCATTTATATTACTTTTTACAGTATTTAAAGTTCTGTTTAAATTTAACTTAGTAGTATCATAGTTTGAAACAGAAATAGATGAATTTTTTACGTTAGTTAATATTTCCGTTGCTAACTCTTCTGCTTTAGTTTTAAGGATATTAGAAGTATCATTTTTTCCAGCACTATAAGAGCTGTCTATTACAAACGCAACTTGTGTTTCTATTTCAGCTTTTTGTGCAATACTTTTTAGTTCTACTTCATAATTTAATTTTTTCGAATCATGATACTGTTGACCTTTATCTTTTACTATCCTTTCAGTTATTTGAAGATTATCATCATTGTTTACAGCTGTTTCTTCAACAACATCTACTACATAATGATTATCGTCATTTAGTACTGCTGCAGCATAAACAATACCAGCAATTATTAAAACAATGCCAATGATTATGCTTACTATACCAATTTTTCTTTTGTCCATAACAAAACTCTCCTTCTATATTTATATTTTATCAATATAAATAATAAGAGAATTCTTTTTTATTTTCAATACCATTTTCTGCTAAAACGCAGTGTTACCAACATATTCATCGTTTTTGTGCTTAGGGATGCTATATTTCCTGATTTGATTTTTCAAATTATACATTTTTTTTACATTTTTATGACATATTCGATATTTTATTTTAATTTTACCGCTTTTCCCTTAGGGATTACTGTATTATTATCTGTTTTTTTAAATAAAAATTTTTTAACTTTTTTTAAATTAGAAAGTTATTATCAATTACCAACAACTTCGCCTTCGTTGTATTTTCCTAAGTTTTTGATTCAAAGATTAAAGATAATAACTCCTTTTAATAAAAAACTTGAACAAATCTCGCTTCGCGAGACCTTTTTTTGTGCATCTTAAGGTTTGCTGTCTTAATTCAAGGTCTTAAAAAAATAACTTCAGCTATCGCCGAAGTTATTGATATTTCAGTATTAAATTGTATTATTTATTACCTTTTACTTACCCTTTATAAAATAAATTTTTATTCTTTTTCAAATATTTTAGTGCCTCAATAGTCCCCTTTAATTTTGTTTTTTTGTATCTTCCCTATATAATTTAGACTTTTTGCATTGTTAAATATAAAGAATTTAATATTTAATTGCATCCTTTTTCATTAAAGCAATACTATCATGAACTATACCAAATTCAGCTTCCTTTACCAATTTATTGTCAATCCATACTTTTCCTTTAATAAAGAAATCTGCACTATATTTATTGTCAGGACTCTTATCAATCAATTCATTTTTCGTAAAACAAGCTACCTTATTTTGTTTTATTAAATCCCACCATGTTTCATTATTAGCTCTTTTTTTAGAATACTTTAAATAAGATGATCCACTTCTAGATTCTTTATAAAAATCTTCACCTATTACTCCTTCTATTATATTATTCTCATTATCTCCTATTTCAATTTTTATTGTTTTTCCAAAATTATTTACTTCCATATTAGTATCTTCAAAATATAATGTTGCGGAAGAAATGCCGTATTCATATTCTGCTAATATAGTAATACTTTTATCAGCATATGGATCTAAGGTTGTACCAGCCTCTGGAATAGTTGATAATACTTTAGTAGGTACATGTAAAGAAAAAGCAGATGAATTGTCATCATATTGATATTCAATATCTTTAATAAAATATAGGTAATTATTATCAAGGTAATCTCTTAAATCTGCACAATTCATTCCTACTAAATTTGGCATTTTTATTTCTTCACCTGAATTAACAGGATTATTGTACCATGACTCGGTTCTTTGGAAATCAACATAATCATCTTCATTACCGCTATTCTCTTCATTATATGTTAATTCCTCCGAATTTTCTTGCATTGTTTCGCTTGCTTTATTATTTTTTACAATTATACAAATAATTACTACTAAACATATAAGTATTAATCCTGCAATAATTATAATTTTTTTATTATTTTTTACTCTTTCACCACAATTTGAGCAAAATTTCTCATTTTTTTGTATATCAGTATTACATTTTTTACATTTCATAGCATTTTTCCTTTCTATAACTAAATATTAATAATAATTCTTTCCGCTCTAAAAATACATGTACTTTCTTTTATTAAATCTCCATTTATAAACATTTTAAGATTTACATATTTTTCTAATGAGCTATCAATTGTAATGTCATCATTTGAAATTAAAGTAATTTCTTTTCCTTGAATGTAATCCCAAACATTTTCTCTATTAACTTTAGAAAGTCGACTATATTCAATATTTCCTTTATCATTAAATTTAAAATCAGAACCTATTATTCCTTCTATTATATTATTTTCATTATTACCAACCTGAATTTTTAATGTTTTTCCAAAATATTTTGTTTTCCAATCCTTTTCTGTTTGGAAATTTATTATTACTTCTTTAATTTCAATGCCGTAATCTGTACAAACAGTAATACTTGTATCAGTATATGGATCTAAGGTTGTACCAGCTTCTGGAATAGTCGCTAATACATGTAAAGGTATGGTAGAATATGAAGAATTATTAACCTCTGAATTGTATTTATTATTAATTTTTGTAATAAAAGATAAATTATTATTATTAAGGTAGTCCCTTAAATCTTTGTAATCCATTCCTACTAAATTTGGCATTACATAATTTTTATTTTGATTTTCACTTTGTCCTTGCTTATTATTCTCTATTGTTTCTTCAAACGTCGTATTATTTAAATTTGAAACTGCTATATCATTATTTTCATTATTCGTTTCTCTTTCAGTATTATTTTTTGTTGTCAATAATATTACTATGACAACTATAAATAAAAATAACACTGTTGTAGTTATTGCCATTATTTTTTTGTTTTTTAATATACTTTTAAACTTTTCCAACCATAATTTATTTTCTTTTTCCATTCAAAATCTCCCCTTAAAACTATACAATATATTTACACAAAAAACAATATTATTTATTATATTTTTCTAAATGAGGAAGATAAAAAACATCATATTCAATTTGATGAAATTAGCGAACACATTTTGAAAAATGTTCCTGGAAATAGTATTGAATATGTTAAGAAACAGTTGGAACAGCTTGATGAGAATTTTATGGATTATGTTTCTTATTGGAATGAAAAGTATTATAGGAATGGGTTTTGTGATGGGGTGCAGTGATTGGTGGATGTTTTGAGGAATATCAAAAGAGAAGGTTTATTTCCTTCTCTTTTAAGAACTTATATTACATATCCACAAATAAAATTTATACTGTCTTCAAATCTTTTTTTAAATGACTTCAATTGATTCAACGAATATTTACTAGCATGTCCATGCGTACCATTACTTAGCTCATTGATTAAACTCACTGTATTTTCAATATTTTCATTTGTAAATTCTACAATCAATGAATTATCTATTCCTTTTTTATGCATTGCATATTTTATTTTTTCTTTTCTAGTTGGTGTTCCAAAGTTTGTTTTTTCACATTGTGGATTTTCAGAAACAACATCGTTGTCTTTTATTCCATCATCTATTAAAACCTTTAATATTTCCCTAGTACTTGTACAAAAATGTCTAGTGGCTTCAGGATTATTTGGATTTAAAGAAAACAATGCGCCTTTCCATCTCTCATCAAGATCTGCCGAAATATTAATTAGTTTTGATGAAATATTTGATTCATCAATCTCTACATCATAATTTTCGACTTCTTCATTATTTAATACAACATTGCTTAGTTCAAGGTTATTAGCATTTTCATTTTCTATTGCATT
>CANRKA010000018.1 GCA_947631025.1 uncultured Clostridia bacterium
AATGAACGCCCCTACAATTATTGTAGACATTTTTTAGGATATATTTAAATTTTCTGTGAAATGTTATGTTTTTAATATTATAAGACAATCCTTCGAGGATTCTCGGGCGTCCAATGAACGCCCCTACAATTATTGTAGACATTTTTTAGGATATATTTAAATTTTCTGTGAAATGTTATGTTTTTAATAATAGGAAAGTAGAACTTTCCTATTATTAAAAAAAGTTCGGATGCCCGAACCTTTTTTTAATAATCAGTTGCTATATAGTATCCTACTCCTCTTTTTGTAATTAATATTTTTGGATTTGATGTATCTTTTTCTATTTTTTCTCTTATTCTTCTAACTGTAACATCTACTGTTCTAATATCTCCATAATATTCATATCCCCATACCTTTTCTAATAGTAATTCTCTTGTTACTACTTGTCCTGGTTGGTTAGCTAAATATTTTAAAACTTCAAATTCTCTTAAAGTTAAGTCTACTACTTTATCATTAATTCTTACTTCAAACTTTTCAAAGTCTAGTGAAAGTGGTCCAACCTTTATTTTGTTTCCACTATTTCTGCCTGCTTGTTCATCACTATTATTTGAAGTAGCTTCAAATTTTCTTAAATTTGCTTTTATTCTTGCCATTAGTTCTCTAACACTAAATGGTTTTGTAATATAGTCGTCTGCACCTAATTCTAACCCAAGAATTTTATCAATTTCTTCATCTTTTGCTGTAAGCATTAATATAGGTATATTTAAGCTTTGCTTAATTCTTTTACAAACAGTTAGTCCATCCATTCTAGGAAGCATTATATCTAAAAGCATTAAATCTGGCTTTTTTTCTAATGCAAGTTCTACTGCTGTTACACCATCATTTGCTTCTAATGTTTCATAACCTTCTTTTTCTAAATTATATAAAAGTATGTCTACAATTGGTTTTTCATCGTCTACAACTAATATAGTTTTTTTATTATTTTCCTGAATTTCCTCCACAAAGATTCCACCTTTCTTTGCTAACATTAGTATTGTTATATCATAAAGAATAAAAATGTTCAATAGAAAATTTTAAAAATTTATAAATACCACATAAAAAAATTATTTATGTGACACAATCTTTATAATATATTTCCTGCTCCTATAATTCCTGCATCATTTAAAAACTTTGCACAAACTATCTTTATATCTTTTCTTTTGTTAAATAGCATATTTTCTTCTAATATTTTTTTCTTTAGTGGCTTTAATAATATGCTTTCATAATAAGAAAAACTTCCACCTATACATATTATTTCTGGTTCGAATAAATTTATTAGGTTAGATATTCCTATACTTAAATTTTCTGTATATTCTTGTATTATTTTTTCTACACTGTTTAACTCTAATTTATTTATTTGTTGTAATTTTGGCAATATTTCGTTGCTAGTACTTTGTATTGGCAATTCTAACTTCTTTGCTAATTCTTCTTTAAATTTTTTAAATGAGCCATAAATATCAAAGCATCCTCTTTTTCCACATTTACATATTGGTCCATTTTTATTAATAGACATGTGTCCTATTTCTAGTCCACTATATTTTTTTGGCTCAAGCATTTTTCCATTTAAAAATACTGTTCCTCCTACACCTGTTCCTAAGCATATAAATAATGCATCTTTATAATTTTTTATATTTCCATATAACTTTTCTGCTATTGCTGCTACACATCCATCATTTTTTACAATTATTTTTGTATTTGGAAAATGTTTTTTTAATGCAGTATATATATCAAATTTTTCTATTTTCAAATTAACTACATTAGAAATTATTTTATTTTCAATAATTGAACCCGGTGATGCTATTCCTATAGTAGTTATATCTTCTATTGAAAAATTATTTTCTTGCAAAATAGCATTTATAAGTTTTACAATATTTTGCTTAATAAATTCTATTATTTGTTTTTTATTTTGCTTATTTATTGATATTTCTTTTTTTGCAATTATTTTTTCTTTGTCTACTAAACCGAACTGCTATGTGGCTTCCGCCTATGTCTATTCCTATGTTCATATTTTTCCTTTCTTACGGGAATAAATTTTATACATCTACAGCATCGAATAAGAAATTTCCCATATAAACTTGTAATGCTGGTACTAATATTACTACAACAAAGAATATTAACACTACACCAACCAAACTGTTTATTATTTCTGGCATAATAGCCATAATTCTTTGCATTATTTGTTCAATATCCATTTCCATGTATTCAACTAGTTTTTCCATCATTTCGGCTAAGTCTGTTTGCATTCCTATTTTTAACATTTCTGTTATCATAGAAGATGCAAGTCCAGATTTTTCGAATGGTTCTATCCAAGATGTACCCATTAAAATATTATTTATTGAAGTTTCAATTATTGAGAGCATAACATAGTTTTGTACAACATTTTTACTAACTTCTAGAGCCTCTTGTATTCTCATTCCATTATTTAAGTTAAGTAACATAGCTTTCATAAATCTAGAAAAATCTATTGCAAAAAATAGTTCACCAAACACTGGCATTTTATATTTAAATAAATGATAATTATATTTTCCTTTAGGTGTGTTTATATAATAAATTATTCCTGCAATTGCTCCTATAATAATTGTAGTAGGTACAAACCAATATTTTTCTATAAGTTCTACAACATTCTTAAACCATAATGTTGCTGCAGGTAATGTTGCAGAAGTTCCAACAGATTTATAAACACCTTCTACAACTGGAATACCAAATTTAGTTCCAACTATTAAAAGAACAAATAGCATTACAATTAACGCTAAGTTTGGAATAATCATTTTTCGTACTCTTTTATTAAGGTCGTCTGAATCTTCTAGGTATTTTACAGCCTGTTCTAAAGATCTTTCTAAAGAACCTGAAAGCTCTCCAACCTTAACCATATTTATATATATATATGGAAATACATTTGAATAATACTCCATAGTAGTATACATATTCTCGCCGTGCTTCTAGTCCTGCCAAAATATCTTCTAATATACCTTTAAAAGTCCAGTTTTCTGTACTTTGTATAATTGTATTTAACGCATGAATATTATTAAAATTCGCTTTTTTTAGTAAGTAAAAATTTTCTGTAAAAATTAATAAATCTCTAGTAGTAATCTTTTGAGTTCTATTTAGTGTTAACATTACTCTTTCTTTTAGTGTAAATCCCTTAATCTCTTGTCTCATAATATTTGCACTATTAGCATTTTTCATAATTTGAGAAATATCTGATACATTTCTTCTTTCTTTTTTATTATGATTCTTTTTTAAAGTCATACCCTTTATTGCAATAATACTAATTGGCATAAGATTATTTCTTTTTAGCCTTTTTACTACTGCTTGTCTATTTACTTCTTCTATTCTATTTTTTACTACTAGGCCACTTTCTGTAACAGCCTTATATGCAAATACAGGCATATAAGTATTCCTCCTTAATTAGTTTTACCTTTTTTAATTTTAAGTTGCATAATTGTTCTGTTTAATACTTCTATATTTTTTTCTTCTATTTGTGATTTTGCTTGCTCTAATGTTATTTTTTCTTCAACAAATAATTCTGCCAAAGAGTTAATTAGTCCAATACTTCCCTTTTCTGCACCACTTTGTATTGCATCTTCTATTTCAGATACGCTTATTTTCTCTTTTCTAATTATTCCAGAAATTATATTATCTACAACCATAACTTCTGGTACTAATACTAATTTTCCATCTGTTGATGGTAATAGTCTTTGTGAAACAACAAGTTTTAATACAGAAGATAATAAATATTTGATAGAAGCTTGATCTCTAACTTCATAAAAATTTACCATTCTATCTATTGTTTCTGCACAAGATTTTGTATGAAGTGTTCCGGATTACCAAGTGTCCAGATTCTGCCATTTCTATTCCTGCTTCCATTGTTTCTTTATCTCTAATCTCCCCTATTACAAGAATATCGCAATCTTCTCTTAATGAGTTTTTAACACCATCACTAAAATTTAAAACATCTCTTCCTTCTCCAACTTCTTTTTGAACAATCATAGACTTTTTACTATGATGTCTAAATTCAACCGGATTTTCTAGTGTTAATATTTTTCTATTTTGATTTTCGTTTATATGGTCTATTAAAGCATTTAATGTTGTTGTTTTACCAGAGTTTGTTTTTCCTGTAACTAACATTAATCCCTGTGGTTGGTATGTAATACGTCTTACAACATCTGGAATTCCTAAATCTTCATATTTAGGAAGAGTACTTTTTATAAGTCTTAGTGTAAATACAGGTATTTCGTTTGCTAAAGATACATTTACTCTTAAACGAATATCTTTATATTCGTAAGATGCATCTAATCTTTTTGTTCTTTTATATACTTCGTCTTTTTCAACATTACCAGCTATTAAAAAATCATATATTTCGTTCATATCGTCAACTGTTAAAACATCCATACTTTCAATTGGTTCTAATCTTCTACGAATTCTTAGCATTGGCTTTAATTCACAAACTAAGTGAATGTCTGATGCATCTTGGTTAATTGCTTCGTCAAGTAATTTATTCATATCTATCATAAAAACTTCCTCCTTAGTATATTACAAGTTTATTATTTAATTCATTTAATGTAGTTATTCCATCTACTACTTTTTGAATTCCATCTACTATTAGTGGTTTATATCCATATTTTGCTGCTTCTTTTTTTATTTCTAGAGTAGATTTATTATCTACTATTAATTGTTTTAATTCCTCATTTAAAATTAATTGCTCAAATATACCTATTCTTTCGTAATATCCTGTTTGGTTGCAGTGTTTACATCCAACTGTATCATATGTTTGTTTTCCTTTTAAGTCATATTTAACACCATATCTATCTCCAATTGTTTGTATAATTTTTATTTCTTCATCTGTAAAGTTTCTTTTTCTGCTACATTCTGGGCATATTTTTCTTACCAATCTTTGTGAAACAGAAGTAGCTAATGTACTTGCTATATCGTAGTTAGAAACTCCAAATTTTCTAAGTCTTGTAATAACTTCTATTGCATCTATTGTGTGTATTGTAGATAATACATAGTGTCCTGTTTGTCCAGATTGCATTGCAATTTCTGCAGTTTCATTATCTCTTACTTCTCCTACTAAAATAATGTCTGGGTCTTGTCTTAAAACAGTTCTAAGAGAATCTGAAAAACTTGTTCTTTCATCTATTTCAATTTGATTTAAACCTGGAATACGAATTTCTACTGGGTCTTCTATTGTTGTTACATTTATCTCTGGAGTATTTAAATAGTCTATTATACTATACAAAGTTGTTGTCTTACCTTCACCAGTAGGAGCTGCTACAACAACTATAGAATTTCTTTTATTAAAGCATTTATTTAATAATTTTTCGTCATTTGGAAAACCTAATTCAAAAATTTCCTTTATACTTTGTTGTTTCTTTAATAGTCTTAAAACAAACTTTTCTCCATATATATTTTTTTGTGAAGAAACACGTATGTTGTATTCTGGATACATTATAATTCTTCCATCTTGTGATTCTTGTTTTTCTTGGTGCATGTCTGAAATTGCTTTTAATCTTCCTATTAATTGTGTTTGTTTATCTTTGTCTATTTCAGCCATTGTTATTAATTCACCATCTATTCTGTAACGTACCCTTACATTATCTTCTAATGGTTCTATATGTATGTCACTTGCTCTTTTATCTATAGCAGTTCTTATTATACTGTCTACTAGTGTTGTAATATCTTTTTCTGTGCTCATATTTTCAGAAACTGCACCTTCAAATGTATCTAAAATTCTTTTTATATTTTCTTCAAAGGTAATATATTTTTCCATAACTAATCCTTTGTTTAAAAGAATTAGTCTTATATTTTCCATAGACCTTCTGTTTATTGTACTTGAAAAACATACTTTTATTTTTCCTGGTGATACAGCAAAAGGTATTGCTTTATTTTGTTTAGCAACATCTAAAGAAATATAATCTTGCACATTTATTTCTATATCGTTAGGCGTTAAAATAATTCCTTTTTCTCCTTCAATCTCTGCTATTGCATTAATTAAAGCTTGCGCATCGCATACATTTAATGTATATAAAATATCTCCTATTTTTTTATCTGGATGTTCTTTTTGATATTTTAATGCACTTTCTATATTTGCCTCTGTAACAACTCCTCTTCTAACTAATTCTATTCCTATAGGTTGTCTATGTTTTATATCCATATATAGATCTCCTTTCTTTTGTACTATTTATATTATATAACATTTTCTTCTTCATTTGTTTAATTTTTTAATTATGGAAAAAATTACATATTTTTTTAAATTACATATTCCATTGTTTTTTGTAATTGCTCTAATCCGTTTTTGCCAATTGTAATTTCTAGTTTTATTTTTGTTTTATCGTATATTGTCTCTTGTGTAAATGATGTAGAATTTTCCTCAACATTACTACACAATTTAACTTTGTTTCTGTATATTCCGTCTCCTGAAATTGTATATATAATTTCTCCATTATTTATTTTTAACTTGTTATCTTCTACTTTAGCTGTTATATTTTCCTTTGTTAAATCATTTACTAAATACATATTTAATCTTGTAAATTCTCTGCTATTGTTTGTTTGGTTTTCTATATATCTACTATTTTTATTAAAAGATATTGTTAAAGTTGCAACAATGGAAAATATAATTGTTATTCCAATAACGTAAACTACTAGACTTACTAGGGTTATTCCTTTGTTAGATTTCATATTTTACCTCATAAATATAATTATGCTTAATTATATCATATATTTTTGTTTATAATATTACATTTTTGTTACATTAATAAATTATTTATATTATATGTAGTTTGTTTATAATTTTTATTTCAAAATTTATAGGGCAGAGTTTTACCCCTGCCCTTTTATTTTAATAAATAAAAATTCTAAATGCTCCTTCCTGTGCATTTTCTTTTTCTTCTATTGCAGAATATATAAAATCATAATCTGTTCCTTTTAATTTTTCTATCATATTATTAATAGAATCATCTGCAACTTTTGCATTTGCATTTTGTTTTATTCCATAATTTGAATTTTCGTCTATTATATAATCTGCTCTTTCTTGTTTTTGCTCTTCGGTTAAATCTGTCCAATAATTTTCGTTTTCACCTTCAGGCACTACAGAAATTTGTACATTTGCGTTATTTCCATCTAAATTCTTTTTACTTAAATATTTTCCTAACCACATACCTTCTATTTGAATACCATTTTGAGAAAAACAGCTTGGAATATAATATTTACTATTATCTATATTATCTTCTTCGTTATAAATTGTAGTAGAACTTCCATCTTTACACGTATTGTCTGTATTTAATAATTTTATATTTACATTTCCACTTTCTTCTATATTATAGGCAAATCTTGGTATATACACAAATACACTTCCTAAATTACTTATTTTTCCGCTATTTTCATTTTCATAAGATAGGTTATCTTTTAAAGTAATTTGTGCTACTTTTTGGTCTTGATAATTAAACCAATTTGATGCATATATTGTTGTTTGCTGCTGTAGATTATCATAAACTAGTGGAATCATCCCATTATAATAAATTGGTGCTATTTCTAGGTTATCTATATATGCTATCTCTTTTGTTTTTAATCGTTTGCTAGATATTTTTTGTTCTTTATTATTTACATTATACTTTATTGTAATTGTTATTATTTTTACTAAATCTTCTTTTTCTGTGTTTCCTTCTGTTTGATTATAATTTGTAATTTCTACTTCTACTTTATAAGGTGTGGATAATTGTTCTTTTGGGTTTCCATTTTCCACATATGTTGCAGAAATTTTCTTTTTTTCTCCTATTTCTTCTGGTTTATTTAATTCATCTATTTTTTTAACAATTCCTTTTTCTTCACTATCTAATTCGTCATAATTTATTAAATCTATACTTTCAAAAATTTGTGTTAAATATGCTGTTGCCTCTGCATTTCTTTTGCTTTCTGTACTTGCGTTATATGAATTTATAAATAATGTTGCAACTAAACCTACAAATAAAAATAATATAGCTATAGAAACAATAATATCTGTTTGTGTAAAACCATTATTATTTTTTAATTTATTCATTTTTGCCTCCTATTTTTTTATTATAGTAAGCGATGTGTACATCGACCCTTAAAAACTTTATTTAACATAATTTATAATATACTCACAAAATATGTACATTATTGTATTGCATGTAACCATAAAAAATGCTATTGGTAATTTTACTTTTTCATCTTTATCTTTTTTAACATATTTGGTATTTTTTATACTTATTTTTTTTAATGTTACATACAAAACGCAACATAGTAATGTATATATACCTGTTAACAAAAATACAGATTCACCTGTAAACATAGACATTGCAATTGCTAATATTAATAAATTTAAAAGATAACTTTCTTTTGCTTTTCTTCTTATTTTTAGTGTATCTATTATTACTAATAACAATATAATTATTAAATATATTATATATCTATATATTGTAAGTTTCTGCACTATGTATAAGTATAGCATATATAAAACCGAAATTATTATTGTATATATTAAAACCTCTTTTTGAACTGTTATTTTTTCTTTGTCTATTCCTGCTATTATAAATAATCCTGCAAAATATAGGAATGAAAAACCTAAAATAACTAACTTGTCTATTTCTAAATTATATATATTAATATTTAAGCTATATGCCATAGCAACAAAAGCTAAACCAGAAATTACTTCCAATATACAATAACGTGGTTTTATTTTAGCTCCACAATATCTGCATTTTCCTTTTAAAAAAATAAAACTAAAAATTGGGAATAAATCTATTATTCCAAGTTTATGATCACATTTTGGACAAAAAGAATGTTTACGCGTTATATCTATTCCAAGTGGAATTCTGTATACTGCTAAAGTATAAAAACTTCCAAAATATGCTCCCATTATAAATACTAATATATATAATATTACCTCTATCATTTATCTTTTGCTCCTTTTTATTTATAATAAAATTAATTTAATTATTATTATAACATATAAAATTAATTTTTATATTACATTTTTATAACAAAAAAAGACGTATAACTTACGTCTTTTTTTAGTTTATATACGATGTTTTTTATTCTTATTCTGCATCAGCTTCTAATTTATCGTTTGTATATGTTGGTGTTACAGAATGTTTTGTAGCATCTACTGTAAGACTAACAGTTAAGCTATCACCATTAGCATCTTTAACAGGTGTTGTTTGATCTTTTCCCTTGTATATTACTCCAGCATTAATGTTATATTCATTTAAGAATAGATTAACTGCATCAGTACTATTTGTACTTGTTACTAAAAAGTTTTTACCTGCTGCAGCAGTTTCATCAGTTGCTAATTGTCCATTATCATCATATTGGTTAGCTGTTGCTTCCATTATAGCCATATTTACAGCGTCTTTTGCATCTGCTATATTTGTAGCTAAAGATGCTTTATTAGCTTTTCCAAATATACCACTATCTCCCATAACCATAGATAATGCTACACCTGCTAATATTAATAATACTATAATTGTTATAACTAAAGCAACTAATGTTACACCATTTTCTTTCTTTAACATAAAAACACTCCTTTCTTTTGTATATTTTTGTTATATATTTATATTTATTAATAAATATAACCTAAAATTATTTTGTTCCTGTGTCTGGCAAATAATGTGTTTCGTTTGTTTGTTTACTACTATTTGCAGAATCTGTAGAACTATTTTTAGAAGAAGTGTTTTCATTTGTTTTACTATTTGTATTTCCACTATCTTCTGTAGTTTGAGTGGTAGCTTCTGCTTCTTGTTGTATATCTGCAAAAGGATTTTGTCTACCAGAATTATAACTACCGCTTTTTCTTGAATTATCTATATTTGTTTCATCTAATTCATATGTTATTGTAACAGGTGTTGTAGTTTCCTCGCCAGATGAGACAATTTCTTGCTTAACATTTTCTGGTGTTGTATATGATATTTTACTTGGTACTATTTTATTAGAAGGATTATAACCATATAGTATAATCATTAAAACTAACGCAATAGCAACACATATAAATAACACTATAAACACTTCTTTAAAAATGTTTTTTGTTTTTTTCATAAAAATTCTCCTTAATGATAATTTATCTTTTTTTGTTTGTCAACATTTTTTTAATTATTTTGTTGTATTATTTGTGTTTGAATTTGTATTTGTATTTGTGTTTGTATTTGAATTTGTATTTGAACTATTTGTAGTATTTGTTGAATTGTTATTTGTTTCATTTTTATTATCGTTATTTTCTGTATTCTCTTGGCTAACTTCTGCTGATAAAGTATCTATTTTTATTGGTATGTCTTTTACAATAAATGTTGCTTTTAATGTATTTGTATCTGTTCCTGCAGTCATATTAAAGTTTTCTACTTTAAATTCTAAGAAAGAATCATCTTGTATATCAGCTAAAAATAGTGCTATTCCTATATAACTACCTTCTGCTGTAAAGTTTAGGTCATACATTTTTCTACCATCTGCAGAAGTTGCACCATTTGTTGCAGAAGATATATCCATTTTTATCTTTATACCCTCTTTTGTTGCATAATTTCCTACTGTTGCCCATAAATATTCTACTTCAAAATCTTCTAGCTCATTTGCAGCTTGAACTTGCTCAGCTGTACTGTATGTTGTAAGGTCAGAATATTCTTCTTTTTTACTTAATAATGTTTTTGCATTTTTATTTAATTCACTTAATTTAGATGGGTATTCTACACTAGTTAATTTACTTGCAGAAGAAATTTTATTTTCTATGTTTTCATTTTCTTGTTTAATATTTTTTATTCCATATGCTTTAAAACTTCCAATTGAAACACCATTTGCTATTGTAAAGTATAATAGCACTGCAAGTAATACAGTTAAAATTCCCATTAATATTTTTCTTATCATGGTAAATCTCCTTCTATTGTAATTGTAACTATGTCTCCACTTTTTACACCTTGGTCTGATGTAACATTTAAAAGCAATCCTTCATTTTTTATTTGTCCTTTAAAATAACCTAATTGTTCGTATTTTTCAGATTTTGCTACAATTTTTACATGCTTAGAAGATGTATTTTCTATAGATGTTATTTGTACGTCTTTAGGAATTACATACATAATTTGATTTAATAAATTCGGTATAGCATCTTTTAAAGAATATTTTTCGGCTAAGTTCTCATTTACCTTATTTAAATTATCTATTAATTCTTGGTAAGATGTTATTTTAGAATTAATTTTATCATTGTCTGAATCTAAACTTGAAATTTGCGAATTTGTATCTGTAATTACATCATCTATTTGAGTTTCTTTTTGTTTCATTTTACTAGTTAAAATTCCAGAAATTATTATAAATAATATAATAGTTCCTAATAATGAGCCCATAACTCGAAGAATAATTTTTTCTACTCCATCTAAAGCTCCAGATAAATCAAAACTAAATTTGGTATTTATTTTTGATTTTTTCTTTGTTTTATTTTCATTAGGTTTTCCTTTTAATTTCTTTGCTCCACCAATTTGAATATTCATAATTTCTGATATTCTTTGAGATAGTGGAATTCTTCTAAAGTTCATACCAGAAACACCAACACCTAAATAGTTAAGAGCTAAAGAAATTGCAGAATTTACCTCAATATAATCTTTTATATTTATGTTTTTTAAACCTGTACTTATAAAGTAAGGTTTTAAAATTTCACATTTTATTTTATCTAAATATTCACTAAAATATAAATCTATATTAGATATTACAGAACCAGTACCTGTAATATATATCTTTTCTATTTCGTTTGGACTATTTTCAACTACTTTCTTTACATAGCTTACAATATTATATAAAGTTGGCATAATATCGTCTAAATAGTCATTTTCTTCCATTTGTAAATCTTGGCTTTCTGCAGTATATATAGTTGTATTTTTACATATATTGTATGCTTTTGCAAAAGAATTTTCTTTTATATTTATGCTATTTAATATTTGTTTTGTTCCCTCTTCTATTATTTGAACATCATAAATATTTTCATTTATTACACTTGTTATTGATGTTTTCTCTTCTATATTTACAATTAAAACATTTTCTTTTTGTTTAGCATTAATTAAATTTGGAATAGACATAGGAACAGGTATTACTGCTCCAACTCTGTTTCCTTCTAGCATTTGTATTTTGCTAGAAATTTCAGATTTATTAGCACTAACGTGAACTACTCTAAGTTTTTCTCTATCTTCTAAATTTGTAATTATAACATTTCTTGCTTCTAATTCGTTTACATTATACTCTTTTTCGTCACATAAAGATTCAAATTCTGTTTCAATTGCTTTTGGAATGTCGTTTTTATTTAATAAACTAAAAATTTGAAAATAGTTATACATTTCATTAGATAAATTAATACTTATAGGAATTTTATAACTAAATGTTTCTGCTATAATTTGAGAAATTGCATCACTAATTTTTTCATAAAACTTTACACCAAAAGAATCCACTTTAATAAAATCGTGGTCTTTTGTAACTTTTGCATACTTAATTAGATTCTTTTCAATATAAAGTCCTAAACAGCTTGGCATTTTTATCTCCTTTATTAATTTATTCACTATTATCTTTTGTTTTTGGTAAATAAATCATACTTGTAATTTTTACATAATTTTACAAAATATTTTTTATTTATACATTATCTATTATTATTTTTTTATAATAAAAAGTCAATCTGTTTTTGGTAAATGTAATGAAAATGTCTAGAGTCTGTAATGCAAATGTAATAATTATTTTTTTCTTAATTTACATATAAAAAAACCATCATAATTTTGGCTAGGATACAGTTTTACCATACCTTTTTCTTCAATTTTATTTTTAAAATTTTCTAAATTTTTTATTTTAATTTCTTCATAATCAAAATTATTTTCCTTTGTAAATTCTTGTATTATTTTGTCGTTTTCTTGTTTTATTATACTACATGTTGAATAAACTAAAATTCCATCTTTTTTTAAATATTTTGAAACTGTATTTAAAATTTGTTTTTGAATTTTTGTTATTTCTTCTATATCTTCTGGTTTTCTTTGCCATTTAATATCTGGTTTTCTCTTTATAACGCCTAATCCTAAACAAGGTGCATCTATTAAAATTTTATCAAATTTATTTATATATTCTTCTTTAAAAATACTTGCATCTTGCTTTTTTGTTTCAATTATATTTATTTTTAAACGCTTAGCATTTTCTTTTACTTTATTTAACCTATTTTTATATAATTCCCAAGCAGTTAATTCTCCTTTATTTTTCATAAGCTCAGCCATATATGTTGTTTTTCCTCCAGGTGCACTACAACAATCTAGTACTTTTTCATTTTCTTTTGGATTTAAAATTAATGCTGTAAGCCCTGCTGACTCATCTTGCAAGGTAAATAACCCTTCTTCGTATTCTTTTAATTTTGTAATGTTGCTAACGTTTTTTAAATACATAAAATCTTCTAGTATTCCATCTTGAGCGTTAATATTATATTTTTGTAATTTTTCTTTTAATTCTTCTTTTGTTGTATTTAATTTATTTACTCTTATGGTTATTTTTGGTTTTAGATTTGAGTTTTTACATATTGTTTCTACTTCTTCATAACTAAATTCTTTTAAAAGTTCTTCCACTATCCAAATTGGCATTGAAGTTAATTTTGAAATTTTTTCTTTACTATTTGGCATATTTTTTATTTTTTCAAAATCGTCTTTTGATATTTTTCTTAAAATTGCATTAACAAAACCCATAGATTTATTTGCATATTTTTTACATAAATTTACACTTTCGTTTACTGCTGCAGATTTTGGGATTTTATCTAAAAATACAATTTGGTATGTGCCTAACCTTAAAATATTTATTACCCATTTTGACATTTTCTTTATTTTTATTTTTGAATAGCTTTGTATTATACAGTCTAAAGTTAATCTCCACGTTGTTATTCCATAAACAAGCTCTGAAATAAATTTTATATCCTTTTGGCTTAAGTTTTTTCTGTTTTCGTTTAGTATATTATCTAGTACAATGTTTGAATAAGCATTTTCTTCTTCTATTTTATACAAGGCTTTTAGGGCTAATTTTCTTGCATTATCCATGTTCTATTCCTTTCTTTTTACTTTCTTTTTATTTATAAATTATTATTTTGTTTTTGCCATTGCTTTTAATAAACTTCGTTTAAGCTGTCTTTATAAGTCCACTTGACAGTCACAATTTTTAGTTTAATTTAAATTTAATTATAAGAATAAATTAAAAAAAAATCAATTTTTTATGTATATTTTTGTTTTCCCTAGGAAATTATATTTTTAGAATATTTTTTCGGAGGTTATTTATATGAACGTAGAAAAACATTTAAAAGTTACAGGTAATTCTAAGGTATCATGGAAGGATGCTATTGTTAAAACTATTCAAGAAGCTTCTCAATCCTTACAATACCTATCTGAAGTTACTATTTTAGAACAAAAAGCAAAAATTGAGGATGATAAAATTTCTGAGTATTTTGTTACTTTAGATTTAACTTTTTTAATAGATAGGAATAGAGATAATTAAAAGGAGGTTTTATTATGGCTAATAATCCTACAGAAACTGTTAAAGATTATCAAAATTATGTAGATAAAAAATCTCCAAACTCACCTATATTAAAAAACTGCTTTAATGCATTTTGGGTTGGTGGGCTTATTTGTGCAATAGGACAAATTATATCTGGTTTTTGTAAAAGCAGGGGATTAGATACAGAACTTTCTGGCACTGTTGTTTCTATTTTATTAATTGGTTTTAGCGCATTTTTAACTGGTTTAAATTTATTTAATAAAATTGGAAAATTTGCAGGCGCTGGTTCTCTTGTTCCTATTACTGGTTTTGCAAATTCTATTGTTGCACCTGCTATGGAATATAAGTCTGAAGGATATGTAATGGGTGTTGGTGGAAAAATGTTTACTGTTGCAGGACCTGTTTTAGTTTTTGGTATATCTACATCTATTATTGTTGGCATTATTTATTTAATTTTTAATACCACAGGAATAACATTAGTATAATAAAAATTAAGGTAGAAGATTAAATTTTTTGGCTATTGTAGTTGCTTTATTTTATTTTAACTTCTTACATTCTACCTTTTATATTAAAGTCATAATAAGGAAAAATCTAAAAAATTGAGATAGGAGAAACATTTATGCAAAAATTAGGTTCACAAACAATTAAATTTGATAATCCCCCATCTATTCTAGATACAGCTTGTATTGTCGGTCCTAAAGAAGCTGATGGCCCTTTAGCTAAATATTTTGACCAATGTTTAGATGACGAATTTTGGGGAGAAAAAACTTGGGAAAAGGCTGAGAGTAAAATAATTAAAGAAACTGTAAGTACTGCTATTACTAAGTCTAAAATTCCTGCAGATAGTATAGATATGTGTTTTGCAGGTGATTTACTTAACCAGTGTATTTCTTCTAGTTTTGGTTTAAGATATAGTAATATTCCTTTTATAGGTATTTTTGGTGCTTGTTCTACCTTTGTTGAAGGTATGGGGCTTGCTTCTAGTTTTATAGATGGTGGCGGTGCTACTAATGCTTTATGTGCTGCTTCTAGCCACTTTTGTAGTGCTGAAAAACAATTTCGTTTTCCTTTAGAACTTGGAAATCAGCGTCCACCTACTTCACAATGGACTGTAACTGGTGCTGGTAGCGCTGTTATTTCTAAAAATGGAAATGGTCCTTTTGTTACACATTTTACACCTGGAAAAATTGTAGATATGGGAATAAAAGATGCAAACAATATGGGCGCTGCTATGGCTCCTGCTGCCTTAGATACATTACTTACACACTTTAAAGACACAGGCAGAAAGCCAAGCTATTATGATTTAATTTTAACTGGAGATTTAGGTCATATTGGAAAAGATATTTTAAAAGACTTATCACAAAAAAATGGCTATAACATAAATGCAAATTACAATGATTGTGGTGTTTTAATTTTTGATAAGGAAACTCAAGATACACATTCTGGTGGTAGTGGTTGTGCTTGCTGTGGTAGTGTATTTTCTGGTTATGTTTTTAATAAATTACGTAATAAAGAAATAAACAGAGTTTTATTAATTGCAACTGGTGCTTTAACAAATTCTACTACAAATCAACAAGGTGAATCAATTCCTGGAATTGCTCATGCAGTTGCTATAGAAAATACTATATAAATACATTAGCATTTGTTTTAATAAAAACACATATAAATTATGTTTTTTATAAATTTAAAAGGAGAATTTTGAAATGAGTTTTTTACAAAGTTTAGATTGGATGCAAATTTTAAAAGCTTTTGTTGTTGGTGGATTAATTTGTGTTATTGGGCAAATTTTAATAGATAAAACAAAGCTTACTCCAGCTAGAATTTTAGTTATTTTTGTTACAACTGGTACTATTCTTGGTGGACTTGGCTTATATAAATATTTAGTTGATTTTGCTGGTGCCGGAGCTACTGTTCCTTTAACTGGCTTTGGCTACAATTTATCTAAAGGTGCTATTGAAGCAGTTAAGGAATATGGACTTATTGGTGCTTTTATAGGCGGTATTAAAGCATCTGCAGGACGGAATTTCTGCAGCAGTATTTTTTGGTTATCTTGCCTCTTTAATTAGTAAACCAAAAATGAAAAAGCAATAAAAAAAATATAAGATAATCTCTTATATTTTTTTTAATATTTTAGCGCTAAACTTTATATTCTAATTTTATTTTTGAAAAGTTTTTTGCTACATTTATGCTAAATTTCCTGTTTAAGAGTTTTTCTAAAAAAAGCATAAAAAAATGATTGCTTTTGCAATCACCTTTTTATGCTTTTTTTGCTATTTCTGCAATTTCTGTAAATGCTTTTGGGTCTGTTACAGCAAGCTCTGCTAACATTTTTCTATTAATTGTTACATTTGCTTTTTTAAGTCCTGCTATCATTTTGCTATATGTTGTTCCATTCATTCTTGCTGCTGCATTTATTCTTGCTATCCATAATTTTCTAAAATTACTCTTTTTATCTTTTCTTCCTATATAAGCATACATTCCAGATTTCATAACTGCTTGTTTTGCCATTCTAAATCTGTAATTTTTTGCTCCAAAATATCCTTTTGCTTGTTTTAAAACTTTTTTATGTTTTTTACGAGTAATTCTTGCTGTTTTTACTCTTGCCATTTATATTACCTCCTATTAATTTCTATTTTTAGATTAGTTACCATATGGTAACATTTTTTTAATTGCTCCTTCACATGTTTTGTCTGCATATGTGTTAACTTTTCTAGACATTTTTTGTCTTGCTGTTTTTGTTGCTAATCTATGTCTACCATTTGCAGTTGTTCTTTTTACTTTTCCTTTTGCAGTATATTTATATCTTTTTGCTGCTGCTTTATTTGTTTTCATTTTTGGCATAATATTTTGCTCCTTTCTATTTTTAAGTAAGGGTTTTAAAAGGTTCCCTTTCCTTTTTATTATTTAAATCTTAATTTTGTTTAAGATTTTTTAGCTAATATTGTAAACATATTTCTTCCTTCTAATAAAGGCTTTTTTTCTACTTGAGCAACATCTTCTAAATCTTCTATAAATTTAGTTAAAACATTTTCTCCTAATTTAGAATTGTTAACTTCTCTACCTCTAAATCGTACTGTAATTTTAACTTTACTTCCATCTGAAAGAAATTTTCTAGCATTTTTTGCTTTAAAGCTAAAGTCGTGTTCTTCTATGTTTGGTGTTACTCTTATTTCTTTTAGCTCAAATGTTTTTTGTTTTTTACGAGCTTCCTTTTCTCTTTTAGCTTGTTCAAATTTGTATTTACCATAGTTCATAATTTTACAAACTGGTGGCTTTGCATTTGGCGCAACGAGTACTAAATCTAATTTTTTTTCTTCTGCTATTTCTAATGCTTTATTTAAATCCATATTTCCTAGTTTTTGTCCTTTATCATCTATTAAATTTACTTCTCTTGCCCTTATGTTTCCATTTATTGGTAAATCTTGTTTTATAAAAAACACCTCCGTATATATTATATAAATTACTATGTAAGTTGTTTGAGCTTTAGCTTATGCAACATTTAACATTAATTTATATAAAAAAATGAATTAGCTTTTAAAAACTAATCCACTCCAAAACTATAAGACATAAAAATCTTAAATATGTTTTACCTTTCTAGTTAAGTATAGATAAGGTGGAAGTGGATAACTTCTTCTTAAGCTTTCCATATTTTACAACATTTATATTTATTTGTCAATAATTAGCTAATAATTTTTTGAATTTCGGACGCCCGTTTTTATATTTTTATATTTTCTTAAATTTATTTTTTATCAAAATTTTGAACTGGATTATTTTTTAAATTTCTTAAAATTCCTTGACTTTTTTTATGTAATGTATTAAAATTGTGATGTTAAAAGTGTATTGTTACTTTAAATATAAATCTTCTCCCCGGTAGGTTTATTTTAAAGTTTCATATAAATTATTTAAAACAAATTTGAATGGAGGATTAATATACCATGAATAATACAACATATTCTTTAAAGAAAAATGAAATCGAAAGAAAATGGTACATTATTGATGCAGCTGGTAAACCTTTAGGTAGAGTTGCTACAGAAGCTGCTAAATTATTAAGAGGAAAACACAAACCAACATATACACCAAATATGGATAATGGTGACCACGTAATTATATTAAATTGTAAAGATGTTATTTTAACAGGAAAAAAATTAGACCAAAAAATTTATAGACATCACTCAGGTTACATTGGAGGAATGAAAGAAACTCCAGCAAGAGTAATGATGGATAAAAATCCAGAAAAAGCTATGATGCTTGCTGTAAAAGGAATGCTTCCTCATAATTCTTTGGGAAGACAAATGCTTAAAAAAGTAAGAATTTATAGTGGTAGCGAGCACGAAAATATAGCTCAAAAACCAGAAAAATGGGAATTTTAAGGAGGAAGTTATAAATGGCAGATAAAATAATGTTTTATGGAACAGGTAGAAGAAAAAATGCAATTGCTAGAGTTAGACTAGTAGAAGGTAAAGGAAATATAACAATTAATGGTAAAGATATTAATGAATATTTTGGAATCGAAACATTAAAAGTTATTGTAAAACAACCACTTACTGCTACAAACACATTAGAAAAATATGATGTTATAGCAAAAGTACAAGGTGGAGGATTTACAGGTCAAGCAGGAGCTGTAAGACATGGAATTGCAAGAGCTTTATTACAAGCAAATAACGAATTTAGACCAACTTTAAAATCAAATGGATACTTAACAAGAGACCCACGTATGAAAGAAAGAAAAAAATACGGTCTTAAGAAGGCAAGAAAAGCCCCTCAATTTAGCAAGAGATAGAAGTATTTTTTATAAAAAATATAAAACCTCAAAAGTTTCAAAACTTTTGAGGTTTCTTTATCTGCTACATTCCATAATATTAATTTATCAATAAATTTTAAATTCTAACGGAAGCCTCCTCCGGCCTCCTCCTCCACCGAAGGAACCTCCTCCTCCGCCTCCAGAAGAGAATCCGCCTCCTCCACTAGAGTAGCTTTGCGCTGCTTGCCTTGCACTATTTGCAGATGCTATACCGCTTCTACTACAATAATGTATAAATAATACATCATCATATGAACTATAGTGTGACTGTTCTATTATCTCTGGGTATAGGTCTTTAAATTCTTTTGCAACTTCTTTTGCTATTCCCATTAATTGTGCGTATACTAAATAATTTTCAAATAATTGTACTTCTATTGCTTCTCTTTCTTTAATTAAAGTATATTCTTTTAAATATTTTTTTAACCCTGCTAATTGCATTGCTATTTCTGTTAGTTCATTTGTTACTTCATATTTAGTTGATTTGAAAATTTTCATAGTTGTAACTTCTTTTTTAACAATTAAGCCTTCTTGAACTAACTTATTTTTTTCTTCTTTTAATATTTCATCAAACCAGTCTAGTATTGTATTATATTTACCCCTACACCATTTTTCTAATTCTTTTTTCTCTAATATTCCATCTCCGCTTGCTTCATATATCATACTATATATTCTTTGTTCTTTACTATCTTCAAATTGTTGATTTTTATCTACTAGAATTATTGCCGTTTCAACCTTTTTTAATCCTTTTGGATTAATTTCCTTCGTTTTTGCTTTTCCTTCTTTTATCCATTTTAATATTATACTTCCCAATAAATCTGTTTTATTTTTTATAATTCCATATGTATAACCTACATAGTAGCTTCTAAAAATATTTCCATTACATGGAATATCTCTATAATATTCTATTTGTTTAGGTAATCTTTTTTTCTCTTTAGCATACTCTATTCCATTTTGTGAATGTTTAACTATCAATCTTGTAACTAATATTATAAAAATCATAGGAAAGAAGGTATTAAATAAACTAAAAATAATAATAAAGAATCTTCCTTCATTTCCATTACTTTTTGTTGCTCCTTCTTGAGCCATATTATAATAATAATCAAAGTTTTTATTTAAATTATTACTTGTATTAAATGTACCTGTAGGGAATTTTGCTAGTATTGTCATATATTCACTTGTTGCTAATCTTCCATCTGAATCCATATATATTGCACCATTATTTACATAGCATAATCCTCCTTTATTTCCATACCCCCATACATCTATTGTGTCTTCTATATATTTATCTGAATGAATTTTTATTTTCATATCTCCAATTGATGTTGAAAATTCGTATGGAATTAATGTCCAATATATCATTTGTGCATCTGTTAATTCTGAAACAAATTTTGAAATATTATATTTAACAACATATGTATGTGTTGAATAATCACTTATACCCCAACATAATTCTACACCATTTGATATTTTGTTTATTCCACATTTATATGCCTTACTACTTAATGAACCAGATGTATCCCATTTTTCTAATGTTGTATATGTTTTTGTTCCTTCTTTTACTGTTAAATTTGTTATTTTTGAATTTCCTAAATTGTAATATGGATGGTATACTTCTGTTCCCGAATTTGTACTGCAATTCCATGTTTCTGTAACTTGTGCATCTCCATTTTTGTCTACATATATATCCATATTTATGCTACTTATAGAGTTTGCCTGGCAACTTTTATTTATACTAAAAATTAATAAAGCAAAAATAAAAGTAAATATTATTTTAAGCAGTTTTTTGTTCATATATTTTCCCCCTATTTTTTATTTTTTTTAGTATATCATTAATATGTCTTTTTGACTATTATTTTTTAAAAAAAGAGACACAAAATGTGTCTCTTTTTATATTTGAAAATCTTTATCTGGCACTTTAAAATATTCTGAAATTGCAACAAATTTAATAGAATATATGTCGCAATATAGTATGTTGCCACTTTCTATTGACCTTAATAGTACATAACTTATTCCTACATCTTCTAATATTCCAACTCTATCTGTTAAGTCCTCTGTTCCTATTAAAAATTCTATTCTAACTAATTTCCCTATTTGGCTCTTTAAAAATGCTGGTGTGTACATGTTGTTTGTTATTATTTCTGGCATATTTTCATTTGTTTGTCTTGTTTCTTTTGTTATTTGTTTATTTTGTGTGTTTTCCATTAATACCTCCTTTTTAGCTCTAGGCTATCATATCCGTTTAAATTACTTATATTCTTGTGGTAGAAGCCCAAGCCTTCTTACACCATTTTTGACATTAGTTTGATTGTTTTTATGTGTTTGCATATAATGCTGTTGGTTCGTAAAAACAATGTTGATTTATTCTTGTAAAGAAACTACCTGAACCGTTATATGGAAATGTTCCTGGACAATTTGATGTAAATGGATTCAAAAACCATAAACATTCTCCAACTTGTGGTAGTTTATTTCCTGCTAATACCCAATCTGCTATTTGGTAGTGTATTTCTGTTGGATTCATATTGTATATATTTTGTGGATTATATTCATTTCTTATAGTTTCTCTTGTACAATCAAATTGACCTGTTTGAAATATTATACTTCTTACATCACCTCCATTTGATATTCTTGAATATTCTCCAATTGGTGTATTTGTTCTATTTAATATAATTGTTGCAACTGCTTTCATTCCATTGTCACCTTCTCCTCCTGCCTCGCATTGTACAATTCTTGCTAATAATTCTCTTACAGAATAGGCCATTTTTACCTCCTTTTTTGGTTTTTAGCTTTCATAGCCATTTTAAGTGCAATAAATTACGTATGTAAATGACTATGGTAGAAATTTGGACTCATACATTAATTAATTGTCTCTAATAAATCACTTTCATCTTTAATTCCATTAAATTCATAATAAGTTGAAGGTATCTCCCCTACAATTACATTTTCTGCTAATACTACCTGATTTGTTATATTTTCTTCTATAGTGTTAAATGGCGTTAAAATTGCAACTTTACAGTCTACTTGCAAATATACTCTGTGCTGTGTTTGGTTTATGCCTGCTTGCTTAAATTCACTTCTATAATCTGTTTCTATATCTCCTATATTTATAATTTTATAATATATTTTTGGTCCTCTTCCTGATAGTATTTTACTTCCTGTAAATGTTCCTAAAGCAATTCCTATATCTTGTGAACCAATATCATCTAAATCTTCTTGAATTTTAATTGCAACATCTGAAATGATTTCATTTATTTTAACAATCTCTAACTCTATGCTTGTTATATTTTTATTTGCATCTCTTGTTATTTTTACAATATCGGAGTAACTGTAATTACTCATTACTTCTGTTGCTTTTTTATTAGAGATCTTCGTTGCTATTGCTTTTGCCTCTGCTGTACATATTGTCTCAAATATAGGCTGTATAGATTGTATTAAATATGTTGAGGTAAAAATAGCTATTAATACAATAATAGCTATTTTTAATAATTTATATAACTTTTCTCTATTTTTGTTATTAAAATTTGGAAGTTTTATTCTTTTTCTTGAATAAATAATATCCATAACTTATGCTAATTTCTTTCTATTTTTGAGTTGATATTTTGGAATAAACAATTGCTGCCCAACTTGTATTTTATTGCAGTCTTCTATATTATTTGTTTGGCATATTTCTTCTATTGTTGTTCTAAATCTTTTTGCTATTTTCCACAAAGTATCTCCCTCTTTTACAAAATAGATACTCATTCCATAGTTAGTATTATCCTCATATTCTTCCATATTTAATGTATCTATCATTTTTAGCTCAACTGCTTTATACATAGTTGCCATTACTTCTAGCTCAATTTTTATTTCTGCTGTTTGATTATTAATATTTACATCTTGAGATTTTACCTCAATATTTGTATTAAATTTTATTTGTGAATTGTTTTTTCCTATATTTATTTCGGTATTAAATGGAATTGTTATATTTTTGCTTTCAATTGATGTAGAAGTATTTGACTGAAATAAAATATTTATACTTGTTTCACCTTCAAACAGTATTTTATCGTTTATAGTTGAAGCACTAGTTATTACAGGTTTTACTTCCATATCATATATTTTTTCGTTGGCAATACCTTCTAAATTAATATTTTCATCTAACATTACTGTTTGTGCACATTTGCTTTTATTTGCTATTGTTTCTAAATTTTTTGTTGTGAAATTAACATTATAATTTGGATTATATAAATCTTCTATCATTTCAATTTCTTTGGTATTATATACATTTCCATCTATATCTACTTCAAGTTCTACACCCATAGAGTGTTCCTCAACACTATTTGGTTTTATTAATATGTTTTTTAATGAATAATTTAAATCGCACATATCATCATCTGCAATATTTGGAATATCTATAAATCCCATTATTGGAATATTGGTTTGTATATTATTTATAATATTATCTTCTGTTAAATACATTATTCTTAGAGATGCCTCAGCTTTTGCTAATATTTTGTTGTAACTTGTTTTATATTCTTTATTTTTAATATCGCAATCTACTTTTAATATTTCTGCTAAATTATCATTTTCATTAATTGCTACTGTTTCTTTTGCAGCAACCTTTGTATTGCCATTTCCTTTTAATGCATTTATTTCTATCATTCTATTTTGCTTTTGTATATCTTCTACATCTGTAATTTCTTTAATAATATCCTCTTCTCTATTTTCACTTACTATTGCACAAAATTCTACATTTGCTTTAATGTTAATTTTTCTACCATTTAAAACTTTACATTCAATTGTTTTTAAATAATTGCTTAATTCTAAATTCATATTAGGGTTTGCATCTTTAATTTCCATTATATGTGTAAAATCCAATGTTGTATTTAATCCTCTAACTACTCCATCATCAGATTCTGTTAAATATACTACATACACATCTATACATCCATCTATTCTTATTCTTCCATCTAGTATTTCTTTCTTATAAATGCATATATTTCCACACGTATCTATTGCTGTAATAACATCTGGCTTAACATCTGGTACAATTGAATCTCCTTCTAGTGTTATAACTTCTGTTTTTTCTTCTACTATTTTATTTAAGCAGACCTTTTCTTTTTCTGTATTAATATTCATAGATTACCTCCTAAATTTTGTCGTCTTAATTATTTTATTATTAGTATTATAAGGATTCGATGCCCACATCAATCCGTTTTTAAGGGGAGTAGTCGTGGGCAACTGCCCCTACATAGCTAAAATTTTATTGTTCTGTTTAAGACAACATTTTCTTTATTTATATATATTAAGCTGTACAAAAAAAAATTCCCAAAATTGGGAATTTTATAACATATATTTATTTTTCTTATCCTCTGGCACTGGTGGTGGAATTAATGGGCTATATTCTTCACCATCATAAACCTGAACTTCTACAGCTCTTGTAAGAACATCCGTATAGCTGTAAGTAACATTTCTTTCGTTTTCTTCATATTTTACAATAAAAATGTTTGGGTACGCATTTTCTATTGTAGCTTCCTTTTCAAAGGTTTTATTTCTTCCTAGTGTACCTTTTACTATTATCTTTTGTCCTATTTTTTGTCCTATATCATCTTTTAAATTTGAAATATCTTCGCTACAAATCATAGTATCACCTCTTCATTTTGCTTGGTCGAATTATATCATTGCGCACGAAAAATGTCAAAATAAAAGCAGTGATATATAATCGCTAAACCGCACTCATATCAATATTTTCGCTTATTGCGTTTTGCTTTATTACAATTTTGTTACATTTTTGTAATAAATTTGTCATATTAGTATAAGTCTTCTTTTTCCTTTTGCTCCGAATACCATCAATTCCTTTCTTTCCGTCTCTTAGTTCATAAGCAAAGTCATCTATTGTTACATATTTTTCGCAATCTGTTGTTGCAATTTTTTCTGCAACAATTAATGGGTCTGCAAAATCTATAAGTATTCTAGCTGGTGATGATGCAAAATTTGCTCCTGCAGAAATTAATGCCTCATAATAGCTTTGACATGCTCCTGCAAAAATAACAAGCTTTTTATCTTTATCCCATTTTCTTGCATTTTTTATTGATTGTATAAAATATTTTGAATTTCTATAATTGTATATATCTTTATAATTTTTTTGATTCCTAATCATGCCATCATGCCCGCGTTATTATTAATATATCTGGATTATATCTATCCAATAATTGACTTATAAAAATTGGCTGTTTATATTCAGGAATATATTTTACAATTGCATTTAGTCCCATTCTTTTATAATATTTATAAGATTTTTCTGTATATTTTTTGTCTCCATCTAAATGAAGTATTTTTCCTGTATATACTTCTTTTTTTACTTTAAGTCTTACAAAACTTTGCTTTTTTGAATATTTATCAATTCTTTTTTGTAATTTTAAATTTAATTTGTTTTGTTCTATTTCAACTTTAGCTTTTTCTACTATTTCCAAATCTTCTAATGGAGCATCTGCTAAAATTCTAACTGTCACTCCTGTTAAAATTGCATAATCTTTATTTCTAGAATTAACTATTTTATCAATTTTAAATAATATGTCTTTTCTATATGACTTTCTTCCAACAATATCACCGTTTTCTTAGTTTCTTCAAATTTACCACCTCATATATTTTGGGCTACTGTATTATATGAGATATTTTGTCGAAATGTGAAAGGAGCCTTTTAGGCTCCTAATTCTTTGTGACTATATTTTTCTTTTGTTGCCATCCCTCCTCTTATATGGCGTTCTGCTTTATTCTCATCTAATATAACTCTAACTTCTGCTGCTAAGGCAGGGTTTATTTTTAGCAATCTTTCGCTTACATCTTTATGTACTGTACTTTTACTTATTCCGTATTTTTTTGCTGCTCCACGAACCGTATCTTTTGATTCTATTATATAATGTGCTAATATGCATGCACGTTCTTCTATTGATATTCCTCTCATAAAGAAAACCCCCATATGAATACTTTTGTTTAATTGTATTCGTATGAGGGTTGTATTAGAACTTTTGATATTGTTTCACCAATATTTTTCATACGTTTTGTCTTGTATATTTTTATATTTTCCTATTATTTAACAATATTTTTTTCATTTCAATTATATTATAAAACGGAACATTGATTCCTCTTTGTGCAAGTTCAACTAC
>CANRKA010000019.1 GCA_947631025.1 uncultured Clostridia bacterium
AAAACTAATATTCCAGAGTCTTTTGCTGCTCTGTATTCTATTCCTGTTCCTACTATTGGTGAGTCTGTAATCATAAGTGGAACAGCTTGACGTTGCATGTTTGCACCCATAAGTGAACGTTTAGCATCATCATGCTCTAAGAATGGTATCATGGCTGCACCTATAGAAACTAATTGTTTTGGAGATACATCCATATAGTCTACTTTATCTTTATTTACTTCTATAATTTCATTTAAATATCTAACTTTTATTCTGTCATTTACAAATTCACCTTTACTATTTAAAGGTTCTGTTGCTTCTGCAATATAGTGTCCATCTTCTGTATCTGCACTCATATATTCAACAATATCTGTAACTTTATGTGTGTTCATATCTACTTTTCTATATGGAGCTTCTATAAATCCATATTCATTTATAATAGCAAATGATGAAAGTGCTGATATTAATCCAATGTTTGGTCCTTCTGGAGATTCTATTGGGCAAAGTCTAGAATAGTGTGTATAATGAATATCACGAACTTCGAATCCTGCCCTTTCTCTAGAAAGTCCTCCAGGTCCTAAAGCAGAAATTCTTCTTTTATGTGTTAATTCTGATAATGGGTTTGTTTGGTCCATAAATTGTGATAATTGTGAACTTCCAAAGAATTCTCTAATTGCAGATGTAATAGGTTTTGTATTAATTAATGTTTGTGGTGTAACTACATCTAAATCTTGAATTGTCATTCTTTCACGAACAACTCTTTCTAATCTTGTTAAACCAATTCTAAATTGATTTTGTAATAATTCTCCAACACAACGAATACGTCTATTTCCTAAGTGGTCTATATCGTCTACATTACCTAATCCATGTTCTAAATTTAATAGGTAATTTATAGAAGCAAAGATATCTTCAGTTGTAACATGATTTGGAATTAGTTCGCTATATCTTTCTTTTAATGTTTTTAGTAAATCTTTTTTATTTGTATTTTCTATAATATTTTTTAGAACTTCATAATTAACCATTTCTTTTATATGTAATGAGCTAATATCTACATCTGTAATAACTTTATTAATATTTACAGTTCCATTTCCAATTACTTTTACAGAATTGTTATTTATTTTTAATTCAACAGAATTTATTCCTGAATTTTGAATTTCTTCTGCTAATTCTTCTGTAATAATATTATCTTTTTCTACTAAAACTTCTCCTGTTTCAGGGTTAACTATGTCATTAAATGCTACTTTATTTTTTATTCTACTAGCTAATCCTAATTTTTTATTAAATTTATATCTTCCAACTTTTGCTAAGTCATATCTTCTTTCATCAAATAATAATCCATTAAATAAGTTTCTTGCAGCATCAACAGTAGGAAGTTCTCCTGGTCTTAATTTTTTATAAATTTCTATTAATGCTTCATCTGTAGTTTTTACTGTATCTTTTTGAATAGTAGCTTTTAATTTTTCTTCTTCTCCAAAGAAAGACAATATTTGTTCATCTGTTTCTAATCCTAATGCTCTTAATAAAACTGTTACAGGTAACTTTCTTGTTCTATCTACACGAGTATAGAAAATATCATTGCTATCTGTTTCATATTCAATCCATGCACCACGGATTGGCATAACTGTAGAAGTATATAATTTTTTTCCAATTTTATCGTAACTTTCAGCATAATAACATCCTGGTGAACGTACTAATTGGCTTACTACAACTCTTTCTGCACCATTTATTATAAATGTTCCACTATCTGTCATAAGTGGAAAATCACCTAAATAAATTTCTTGTTCCTTAATTTCACCTGTTTCACGGTTAATTAATCTTACCTTAACATGCAATCTTGTAGAATATGTAGCATCTCTTTCTTTAGCTTCTTCTAAAGAATATTTTGTTTTATCCTCCATGTAATAATCGAAAAATTCAAGAATCAAATTTCCTGAGTAGTCAACTATTGGTGAAATATCTCTTAATACTTCTCCTAAACCTTCTTCAACAAACCAATCGTAAGAATCTTTTTGTACTTTAATAAGGTTTGGCATTTCAATAGAGTCACCAACTTTGGCAAATGTTTTACGAGAACATTTTTCGTGCTTAATTTCTTTAATCACTTTTTAATCACCTCAAAAAAAAATTAAAGCAGATTTGAAAAAATTTATAAAATTATGAATATTTAAAAAGTCCCTCTCGATATCAATTTCCGTATATTAAATTAAATACTGCTTCTAATTTAATTTAATATAGTTCCATTAATCTCAATTCCTCTTTTTAAATAATTTAAACAAAGAAATTTAAGGCAATAACACAACAAAAAGGCAGTTCAAATATGTATATTTAAGCTACCTTTTTATTTTATTAATTTATAACTACTATAAATTTATTTATTTTAATCACCTTAACATCAAATTTAATATTAATGTTTTTCTTATTTCCGTAAGGAAAACAAATATCTAAAATATGATATCATATCTTTACTTATTATGTCAATACTTCTTACAAACTTTTTCATAAAATTAGATAATTATTTTTAAATTATATTGTTTTATAATTTAATGAATGATAAAATGTATTTATATTTTTATTTGGAGATGTTTTTTATGAATAAGAAAAAAGTAATAATTGCAATTTTAATTTTTTTATTATTAGTAATTGGTATATTGGTTGGACTTTATTTGCACAATATTTATTGCAAATCTACAACAATATCCTCTATAGATAATACCTTTTCTATTACAGTTCCTAATAAAGTAAGATATAAAGTAAAAGAATCTAGTGATGAAAATTATTCCTTAGAATTTTACTCTGTTAAAGATGAAATGTTCTTTTACAGTACAGTTATAAATAAAAAATATGATTTAGATTTAGAAAATAATGTAAGAACTGAAAAAGAAAACATTATAAAAAATTTAAGTAGTGTTAATATAATTTCCGATGTTAGTAGAATAAATATAAAAGATTATAATTCCTATAAATATTCATATACATATAAAGATGAATCTTTTGGCAAAGATTTATATGCAGAAATTGTTTGGATTGAAACAAATTCTAAAATTTATATTCTTGACTTAGAAGTTATTACAGAAAATATGGATAAATATAAAACAATTTTTGAGCAAATTCAAAATTCATTTATAGAAAATTAAATATTATAATTATAAATCTATTTCTAATCCAACTGGGCAGTGGTCACTGCCCAAAATTTCTGTGTATATGTTTGCTTCTTTTATTTGCTTTTCCACAGTTTTTGATACAATAAAATAATCTATTCTCCAGCCTACATTTTTCTCTCTTGCATGAAACATATAAGACCACCAGCTATATATGTTTTCTTTATTTGGATATAAATATCTAAAACTATCTGTAAATCCACTTTCTAATAGCTTAGTCATTTTATTTCTTTCTTCGTCTGTAAAACCAGCATTTCTATGATTTGTTTTTGGATTTTTTAAATCTATTTCCTTATGTGCCACATTTAAGTCACCACACATTATTACAGGTTTTATTTTATTTAACTTTAATAAATATTTTCTAAATTCATCTTCCCAAATCATTCTATATTCAAGTCTTTCAAGTTCTCTTTTAGAATTTGGAGTATATACATTTACCATATAAAATTTTTCATATTCTAATGTTATAACTCTGCCTTCTTTATCGTGCTCTTCTATTCCTATACCATAAGAAACATTAATTGGCTTTTCTTTAGTAAAAATTGCAGTACCTGAATACCCTTTTTTTTGCGCACTATTCCAGTATTGATAATATCCTTCTAATATTAGCTCTATTTGACCTTCTTGCATTTTTGTTTCTTGCACACAAAAAATATCTGCATTTTCTTTTTCAAAAAAATCCATAAACCCCTTATTTAAACATGCTCTTATTCCATTTACATTCCATGAAATTAATTTCATTTTATTTTCTCCTTTATAGATGTAAGATGAATTTATATTTTATTGTTTATTATTTTTAGCTTCTACTTTCTAATTTTAAAAATGGTTCGATTAAACGAACCATTTTTTATTGATATATATAACATTCTAAATTTCTTCTACCAAAATTTATACATTCATTATATGTGTTCATATACACATCTATTCTGTTATTGCTTATTGCTCCACCTCTATCTTGAACAACAAACCATCCTCCATTTGGCTTATTTTGGAAATATGGTATATATATAATTGTTCCTACTGGGTAAGCTTTTCCTGCTGCTATTGTATAGTATGCCGTAGCTCTTGCACCAGATGATGTGATTCCATATCCTTTAGATCCAGCACTTTTACCACATGTTGATGCTGTATATGCAGAAATATTCATAGTTCTTACTGTAGGAGTTTTTCCTTCTACTTTAGATGCTAAACTAGAACTAGAATTTTGAGTTGGATTTGTAGTTGCTGTTCTAGTTTCAGATGATCTAGAAGATGCTTTTGCTTTTACTTGTACTACTTTATTTACTGGCTCTTCTATAACAACTTCTGAAATCTTTGTTCTTTCTATTTCTACTTCGTTTTGATATTTTATTTTATATGTTACTTCTTTTTTTCCGTCTTTACCTTGTTTTAATACTCTATCTGTTGTTTCTTCTGATGAATTAGAAATATCTTTTGTTATTGTTTCGTATGGAATTGCTTCTTCTACTACAACAATTTTTTCTATTATAGCTGAATATGCATTTTTTATTTCTTCTTCAGATATAACTGTAGTTGTTTGCGCTGTTTCAACAACTTTCTCTTCTTCTGATTTATTAGATATTTTTATTGTTATTCCTTGAGATATTTCAGTATCTAAACCTGGTTCGACTTTTTCTTCTGGTAAAACTACAATATGATTATCTTCTAAAATTTCTGACACTTTGGTTTTTGAAGTCATTGTAGTTATTTCATAGTTATTAGAGCATATTATTTTTACTTTATTTAATTTTGTATTTGCTGCTAATACATATAACCCTAATAAGAAAACTACTAAAATTGATATTCCTGTAATTCTTTGTATTAGAAGTTTTCTTTTTCTTCTTCTACCTATCATTTTTCCCTCCTTAAGCATCCAGACTATTATACTATTTATTTATTTTTTTGTCAAATTTGTTACAATTTTTTTACAATTCCTTTACAAATCACTATATTGTCCAATTTCTGTTTATGCTTAAATATGCCGTATATTCCATTATATGCAGTTTATGCCATATTATTCCTTTATTCTAAAAATATTTTTAGCATTATTATAGGTTATTTGTGCAATCTCTTCTGGTGTATACCCTTTAACACTAGCAATTTTATTTATTATTAATTCTAAATTTCTTGAGTCATTTCTAGTCCCTCTTTTAGGTTCTGGTGCTAAATATGGTGTATCCGTCTCTACTAATAAATTTTTTATTGGTACTAATTTTAAAATATCATCTGCATTTTTTGAATTTTTAAAAGTACATGTACCTCCAAAAGCTATAAAAAATCCTTTTTTTAGTCCCTCTTTAACTAAATATTTATTAAATGGACAACAATGTAAAATTGCCCCATTTTTAAAATTTTGATTTTTTATTATTTCAATTGTATCGTCTATTGCATCTCTTGTATGTATAACAACAGGTAAATTTAATTTATTTGCTAATTCTATTTGTTTTATAAACATTTCTTTTTGGAATTCTTTATTATCTTTGTTCCAATTGTAATCTAAACCTACTTCTCCTATTGCAACTACTTTTTTGTCTTTAGATAATTCTTCTATTTTATTTAGGTCTTCTTCTTTTGTATCTATTTTTATCTCACTTGGATGAATTCCGCAAGAAGCATATATAAAATCATATTTTTTTGCTAATTGTATAGATTTTTCACTTGTTTTTATATCACAACCTATATTAACGCATTTTTCTATTCCAAATTCATATATTTTTTTTATAATTTCTTCTCTATCTTCATCAAACTTTTCGTCATCATAGTGTGCATGTGTATCAAAAATTTTCATTTTACTTCCTTTAAATTTAATATTTTTTTAGGTCATCTAAAAATGTTACACTTTATATATTATTTACATTGTGTAATTACGGTTGCCATAGCATATTGTTTGCAATGTGATATGCTTATGTCTATATTTTCTATTTTATTTGATACTAAATTATTTATTTTTACATATGGCTTTTGACTTTCATTGTTTATTATTTCTATCTCATTCCAACTTATATCACCATTTTTATTTAACAATTCAGATATACTCTTAAATACCGCTTCTTTTGCAGCAAATCTAGCCGCATAATGCTGATATTTTTGCTTTCCTTTTCCTTCGCAATATTCTATTTCGCTTTTTGTATATATTTTATTTATAAATTTTTCTCCTAAACTTTCTATCGCATCTTTTATTCTATTTATTTCTATAATATCTGTTCCACATAGTAACTTCATGTCTTTCTCCTAATTACTTAAATAGTAAATAAAAATTTATTATATTCATTATTAAAGAAATAGCTAATACAATAAGTATAAATTTGTTTGTTTTTTCAGTCTTTTCTATATTAGATTCTTTATATATTAAATCATATTTATTTTTAACTTCTTTATAAGTTGTATCTAACTCTAATGCTTTTTTCCACTCTTTAGATAAGTATGTTCCTTGTTCATCATTTGTAATTTCTTGTACCCATATATTTTTTGTGAAATTTAAAAATTTTTTCCTTGTTTTTATTTTATCTTTTTTAAATTTATATTCATATAATAATTTCTTTAAGTATATCTTTTTATATAGTTGTATTATATATGTATAAAATAACTCATTTTCATATATATATGGTAAGTTTGTATAATTATATGTTTCTATTCCTGAAGTTAATAACATACTAGAAGTTTTTGTTAATCCTATTTTAGCAAATTTGTTTTTTGATATATCATATGACCTAACATTTTCTATTCTAACATTATAATTACTTTGTTTTATATTTGAATATTTATTAAAATAATCTTTTATTTCTATAAAATCATTTTTTTCGTTCCAATTTTCCTGGTCTATACATGAATAAGAATATGTAAAAAACTTTTTTGAATCTATATTTATTTTTTCTATATTATTTTTTTGTGGCAATATATCTTCTATTAGTTTTTTTATATTTTTCATATTTTCAAAATTATCTGTTTGTATATTTATTTTATTTATATCTTCATTATTTTTTTCTGAAAATAGTGTATTAAATTTATAATTAAAATTTAATACATCTTCAAAATTGTCACTGTTTTCTATATGAGTTTTTATAACTTGAAAACATATCCCTGTTTTAAAACATATTATTTGTATAGAGTCTATTTTAAAAAATATGCCATCTTCATTTCCTACTTTTCCGAGAAATATTATTATTTACTTTATATTCAAAATGCACACATGGATACTTACCTAAAACAGTGGTTTTAAGTTCATCATCAATTTTATTTAATTCATCAATTTTATTCTTTGAAAAACAAAAATTATTAAATAAAAATTCTCTAATTTGTGGCAAAAAGTAATTATATAATTGACTATCTTTTTCGTTATTATAGTAAATATTTTTGCAATTTTTGTTTTTTATTAATTTGTATAAATATTTATTATATTCTTTTTCTTCCACAATATACGGATATATAAATGTTGTATATTGGTACTTTGTCTTTAGTTCCATTTTTCTTCCCTTCTTATCTTGTATAACAATTTATGTTTGCATCTTTCATTAAATGCCATGTTCCTATAAAATCTATTATAGGATTTTGAGATAAGTCATTTTCTACATTTGCTATAATATTTCCTGTTTTATCTATGCTTCCCCATTTTCCATCTTTATTTATAGCTGCATATCCTAAGCTATTTTGCTCTGTTGCATCATCATAAATATAATCTACTATAACTTCTCCTTGTTTATTTATAAATCCATACTTTCCATCTTTTTTACTTAAGAATAATTCATTATTTGTTAATATATCTTTTACATCTTTTTCTTCAAATTTGAAATTATAATATTTATATTCATCATTTATTCTAAGTTTCAAGTAACCTTTTTCTGTATTTATTTCTGATACAATTCCTGTAAGGTTTGTTTCAAATTTATTGTTTATAATATTTGAGTTTATTCCATCTTCAGATGCTTCAACAAAATCTGCTTCTTTAATATATTGTATAAATTGGTATTTTGCTTCTAATATAAATTCATTTTTACTATTTACAATTCCATATTTGCCTTCTTTTTTTACAATATATGAATCAGTAAATGCAAAGTCTATCTCTTCATAATTACATGGTATAATTTGCTCACCTGTATTGCTTATTACTCCATATTTTTTATTTTCTTGTACTACAATTTTATTGTTTTGAATTTTTACAATGTTTTGATATTCCTTTTTTGTAATTATATTACCTTTTTTATCTACTATGTTATAACCCTCTGTTGCTTTTACTACGTACAATCCGTTATCATATACTGGCTTTATTTCATCATATTTATTTTCTAAAACAATGTTATTTGCACAATCTACTGTTCCATATTTTTCGTTTTCATCTACAACAATATATCCATTTTTATAATCATCTGTTAATTTTTTTATTTGTTTATATTTTATATCTATAACAATTTTACCGTTATTATCTACTAGCCCTACTTTTCCTTCTTTTTCTACAACAATACTATTTTCTAAATCATTTATTTCGTAAATTTTATCATACTCACATGGTAAAATTTCTTTTCCTTCTATATTAATTAGACCATATTTTCCGTCTTTTTGTACTTTTAATGTTGAGCTATTATATTTAATAACATTGTTTTTATTGTGATTTTCTAGTGGTTCTACATTATCGTAATTAGTAAATATCTCTTCGTTTTTTCTGTTAAGAGCTTTTGTTTTGTAAGTATTGCTTTCATAATTAACATCATAAGTACATAAAAATACATCTTTGTTTTGGTTTGGTACTATAATTAATTCTGCATATGCAGGCTCTATTATAGTTTCTCCTTTAGAATTTATAATTCCATATTTGTTATTTTCATATGCTGAATAATAACTTTCGTTTGTTATTTTTTCTGTTTTATCCTGAGATAATAATTTTCTTATTCCAATAGCAACCATTATTATAACTATAATTGCAATTAATACTGCAAAAACTTTTTTTAAGTTTAATTTCTTTTCTTTATTATATCTTCTTCCTCTACTCATTTTACATCCTCCGTAGGCATAAGCCAATTTTTATATAATATATCATATTTTGCTATAATTTTACAATACTTAATGAAAATTAAATTATTAAATATTAAAAAATAGAGATTGGAAGTTAGAAAAGAAAGCTTATATTCTTTTCTAATTTCTAATCTCTTATCTGTAGTTTCTAACTTCTAGATTCTAATTTAACAACCATTACTGTCATATCATCTTTTGCCTTTCCTACACAATTATCTATTGATTCTTGCAAAATTAAATCTGCTATCTTTTGTGCATTTTCTGTTTCTATATTTTCTAATAAATACTTTAGCCATAATTCTTTATTTTCATACTCGGAATTAGATTCTATAATTCCATCACTACACATTACTAAAATATCTCCATCCGCTATATCTCTATCAAATACATCTAAATCTATATTTTCTAATATTCCTGTTGGAATAGATATAGTTTTTATAATATCTACATTTTTCTTGTTTTTAATATATGTAGGGCATGCGCCATTTTTAACAAATTCTACATTTCCTTTGTATAAATCTACAACAGCCATATCAATAGTTGCATAAGATTCTTCTTTTGAATTTAAACAAAGACTTGAATTTATAAGTTCAATGGATGTTTCTTTATCAAAACCTGATAGTAAAAGTCTTTTTAATAATTTTATTGCAATATTGCTACATTCTCTTGCTTTTGGCCCAGAGCCCATTCCATCGCTAATTGCAAGCAGCATTTTACCATCCTCTAGTTTTATATTCAAATTAGAATCTCCAGTAATTGGGCTATTATCTTTTGTTGCTTTTGCTATTCCAATTTGCATATTGTATTTATCTTTGCTTACATATGTTAACTTACAAATATCATCCCCATATATTTTATTGCATTTTTCATTTACTAAGCTAACATCTTCTTCTAAATAATTATTTAATATTTTTTCTATTTTTTCGCATTTACATTCTTCTATTTTATTGGAATTACATATATCTGTATAAATATCTATAGATATTTTGTTATCTTTTCTTTTGTTAATTTTTATTTCATTAGTAGAAATATCCTTTTTATCTAATAATTCTTTTATTTGATTTTCTTCTAAAGAATTATTTTCTTTATTATCTTCTTGCAAATTACTTATTATAGAATTTATTGTTTTTGATATTCCTTCTAACTGATTTCCCATATTTTCCTTAGATTTATTTATCTTTTTATCATATATTGAATTTAAATTAGATACTCTATATGCTGATGTAATTGCTCTTATTATATTATTAATATCATTATCTATTTTTACATTGGTTTGTTCGTTATCTGTTTCTATAATATAATAATTGTTTTTTTCTAGTATTTTTAATATATCATTTTTATTAATATATTCTTTTTCTAATAATATTTCATATATTTCATTTATAATATTATTTTCTTCCATAAAATAATCATATAAAATATTATCTTCTAAAGTCTCTAAATTATTTAATAATTCTTGTGAAAATGTTTCTAAATATTTTTCATTTATTTGTTTATCTTCTACAACAGAAGATGCAACTTCTTTATATGTTTGAGCTACTTCTGAAATAACTTCAGATACGTTATTTAATTTATATATAGTATTTTCGCTTTCTTTTAATTTATTGTCTCTTGTAACAGGAAGATATTTATTTTTTTCAAACATATCCTCTATATCAATTTTTATATTTTTAGGCATTGCAAGCAATCCTATAGACGCAATTAAAATTTCTTGAAATCTTATAATAGAATTTATGTCTCCATTTGCAACATAAGTTAAACATGCATTTCCTATAATAAATCCTAGTATAACACCAAATTTTCCTAATTTATTTAAAAGTCCTGCTATCATTCCGGAAATTGCATAACTAGCAATTTGTGTAATATCTCCTCCACCTATAATTCCTAGCACTAAACCAATTGTAATTCCCGCAGTACCACCAACTAAAATTCCTCTTTGCCATCCAAGTATTAATACTATTAATATACTTAAAATGTTCTTTAAAGAATAACCGAAAATTAAGATGTCTTTAAATCCTGCTACTGCAATTGCAACTAATAAACTAAAAGCTAATACTTCTTCAATAGAAAACACTTTTTTTATTGAAGATTCTTTTATAACAAAAGTTGCAGATGTAAATATTTTATAAAAAATTCCTACTGATAATACAAATGTAATTGAAACTAAAATATCATATAATAATATTTTACCAAAAATTAATTTTCCAATTTGCACTATTAAAGTAGCAGTACAAACTTGAACACCTAATCTTTTATTTCCATTAGTTTCATCTACTTTTATTTTAAATAGAGTTATTAATACCATAAATATTAAACTAGTTAAAATATATTCAAATAGACCATCTTTTCCAAAACCAACCCCTGTTCCTATTAAAGATAATATATAAACTACACTCATTGGAACATTATTACTGCATACTGCTGCTAAAATTGCAATTGCAAAAGGATTAATTCCATTTCCAAATCCAATAGAAGAAACCATAAAAGAAATTATATATAAAATCAAATTTTGCTTTTTAAATAGTGCTAAAAAAATATCTTTTAATTTATTTTTATTTAATTTATTATCAATATAGTCTTGTTGTTCATTAACTTCATTTTGTATATTTTGAAACATCCTCTACCACCTCATAACTTTTTTATAAAAATTATTTTAGTACAAGCTATTTAATTTTTTTGTCGCTTTAAGTAATTAGTATAAAAAAGTTTTTTACAATTTGTGATATATTAATTATATATTTTATCTTTTGATTTATTTTTTTATTTTATTTGTTTTGTATTTTATTACATTTTGTCGAAAATTACAATATATTTATTTCATTTCCTTTTAGTTACTATTTAAATTTAAAATTTTTATATATAAAAGCATAATTTATAATTCAACATAATTAAAATCTATATTATTCTTTTCTAAAATTTCTTTTTCTCTTTTTGTACATGTAAAAATTATAATTTGATTTTCTATATTTTCATTAAAATATTTTAAAATGTTTTCTAATCTTTTTTCATCATAATAAGCAAAAGATTCATCTAATATTATTGGGATTTTTTCATCAGATATTTCTTTTATTATTGATAAACGAAATGCTAAATATAATTGGTCTATTGTTCCTACACTTAAATTATTTATTGAAATATATTCTCCATTTTCTTTTTCTATAATTAAACCTTCTTCTTGATTTAATCTTACTTTTTCATATTTATTATCTGAAATATTTTTTATTATTTTAGATAAATTATTTGTAAATTTAGGAGTTACATTATTTCTCATTTCATTATAAGCTTTTTCTAATAATTGTTTTGCAAGTTCTATACTTTTATTTTTTTCACTTAGTTTTTCATACTCTTCTTCTAATAAATTAATTTTGTGATTTATTAAATTAATTTTATTTATTTTGTCACTATTGTTTTTTTCATCTAATTCTAATTTATGTATTTCTAGTTTATTATTATTTAATGAATTTATTTTTTCTTCTAATTTATTATTAATATTTGAGCAAGAAAATAATTCTTCTATATTATTTATTTCTTTATAATTATCTTTTAAAAATTGTTTTTCTGTTTTAATTTTGTTTGCAATATTATTTTTAATTACATCTATTTTTAATGTTTCTTCTTTAATATTTTTATTAATTAAATTTATATTACTTTCTATTTCACTTTTCTTAATTTTATATTCTTTATTTTGATTTTTTATTTTATTTAATTTATTTTTATTTTTTACATATATAAAAATAAAAAAGATAGATATTAATAGTAGAAAAATAGAAACTAAAAATAAAATTATATTTTTAATTTTAAAATTAATTATTAATGAAATAAAAAATAAAATTAAAAATATTATATAGACATTATTTGTTTTTTTATTATTTTCTATTTTTATTTTTTTATTTAATAATTCTACTTCGTTTTTTAAATTATTTATTTCATTTTTATTTTTTATAATATTTTCTTCTTGTAGTTTTATTTTTTCATTTTCAATTTTATTTTCTTGAATTATGTTTTGAATTTTTTTAATTAACTCTATTTCGCTTTCATCTTGTTTTATTTTATTATTTAATTTATTTTTATTTTCTTCAGTATTATTCGTATTTTCTAAATTAATTAATTCCTTTTTTTGTTTTTTTAATTCATCTATTTCATTTTTTATTTTATTTATAGGTCTATCTGTACTTCTTTGAGAGCCTATTTCTATTAATTGTTTTTTATTTAAATTATTTATTGTTTTTTTGTAAGAAATATTATCTTCTCCTGTACTTACTAAATTAGTTATTTTTTGAATTAAAGTATTTTCGTTATTTTTCTCTAATTTAACATTTTCTTGTTCTACAGCAATGCTATTTATAAATAATTCTTCATCTATTCCTGTTTGCTCTTCAAAAAAATTAATTCCTGTTTTTTTGTCTGAAATAAATTCACCTGAAATATCTTCTAAATTTTCATTATATATTTTTGGGTTTTTTCTTTTAAATTCTCTATATATTTCATATTTATTTTTATTATCTAATTCGTACTTTATTTTCCCAGAAAATTCTTCTGAATACCATGGTTTATATTTTTCGAAATCAGAAATATCTTTTCCCTTTTTGTTTTTTGAGCTTCCATATAACATATTTAGAATAAATTTAAATATTGTAGATTTTCCGCTTTCATTTTCCCCATAAATTAAATTTATTTTATTTTTTAAATCTATTTCTTTATTTTTTATTTTTCCATATCCATTAATTTGTAATTTATTTATTTTCATAAGTAAACATCCTTTTAAATTAATTTTCTAAAGCTTCTAGTCCAATTTCTATTGCGTCTTCAATTATTTTTTTATTATCTGCAGTTTCTAGTTGCTTAATTGCCTCTTTTACAAAAAATCCTTTTAGTGATTCTTCTTTTGCGATTTCTTCTAAATTATAATTTAATTTTGTAAAATTTTTTATTTTAATTATATTTTCTTTTATAATATATTTTTTTATTTTTCCTATATCTATAATAAAGTTTCTTTTTCCTTCTAAAATAATTTTATATAAATTATTTTCATTTAAGTTTAATTCATTTATTTTTTCTATTAATTCTTCTTCTGTATTAATTTTTTCTACATTAATTTGTTCTTCTTCAAAGTTTATATAACTAAATGGAATAAAATTTGTTTTTATTTTATTTTCTAATATTTCACCGCATAATAATTCCATGCTTACCAAGCTCATCAAATCCAAGCGAAATAGCAGAACCAGGGTATACAATTTTTTGATTTTCTTCTGTATTGTAATTTAATTTATGAATATGCCCTAATGCAATATAATCAAATCCTGTTTGTAATAATTTATTTTTATTTATTGGATTATACTTTTTATCTTCAATTTTACTAGAGTCTAAACTTCCATGTATAACTAATATATTTTTTTTATTTTTATCTTCTATTTTAAATTCTTCTATTCCTGAATCTTCACAATAAAAATCATTAAATCCATATCCATATATATTTACATTTTCTAATTCCACTTTTTCTATTTTATTTTTAAATATATGCACATTTTCGTTCCAATTAAATTCATTATAATAAGAATTTTTAATATATGGGTCGTGATTTCCTGGAGAAATAAATATTTTTGTTTCTGGAATTTCTTTAAATAAATTATTTATATATTCTATTGTTGATTTTCTAATGTACTCTTGCTCATATAAATCTCCTGAAATAAAAAATAGTTCTATTTTATTTTGTTTTATATATTCTATTATTTTTTTAAATACATCTCTTTGTTCTAATATTTTTTTATTTATTAGTTCCTCATTATTAGCTAAATTAGTAAATTTATTATCAAAATGCATGTCTGCCATATGCACAAATTTCATAAAATATATTCCTCCTCTTTTGCAAACAGAACAAATCTCGCTTCGCAAGACCTTTTTTTGTGCATCTTAAAGTTTGCTATCTGAATTCAAGGTCTTAAAGAAGCGTAAAGATTTGTTGACGCGAAAATTTACAAAGTAAATTTTCTGTGCAATGTTATGTTTTTTATATAATAGGAAAGTAGAACTTTCCTATTATATAAAAATATGACTAGAAAAATCTTATCATAATAAAATTTCCTAGTCAATATTATATCAAACACTTTTTTGTATCTTTTATTACTCCATTGGGCCAAATAATTCATCAAATTTTTCTTCTAATTCTTTTTGTATATCTATTTCTGTTTGTTCAATTTGTGGCTCACTATTTTTTGGTAAAATTGGTGGCTCAATAGGTATTTGAATTTCATGTTTATTATTATTTTCTGGTTTTGGTCCTTCTTCAAACAAATCATCTAAAGATTCTACCTTTAAATCTTTTACAGATTTTCCGCCTTTAGACTCATTATCATCTACATATGGATTATATGGATTATATTTTCTCCATACTCCTCTATCTATTTGGCCTATATCATTATGGCTTATTTCTAATGATTTTAATGTTCTTTCTATATTTGGTTTTTTAAAGTAATAAAATTTATCTGCCTTAATAGGTCTTACTCCTCTTACAAATATAATACATTTATCATTATCAAATCTTCTTAGTTCATCTGGTGTAAGTAAAGCTCTTCCCATAATTTGGTCAGATGTACTTGTAGATTTACTATGTGTTTTTTTATCTTTACTCTTAGATTTACTTTCATATGAAATTGTTTTTTCTCCTAATGCTTTAGAAAAGTACTCAACTGTTTTTTGAGAGTTACTTCCTAAAAATACATGTGTATCACAGTTTCCAATTATTGTTTCATACGATTTTTCGTATATTGCTTCTAACTGGTCTAAGTTTTGAAGAATAACACTAAAAGAAATATTCCTACTTCTACTTGTAGATATTTTTTTATCGAAGTCTGGTACTCTACCTATATTTGCAAACTCATCTAAAATGAAAAATGTTTGTATTGGTAGTTTTCCACCATTATTATCTGCATAATCATATAAATGTTGTATCATTTGTGCAAAGAATATTGTAAGTAAAAAGTCGTATGCTGTATGTGTATCTGAAGAAATAACATATACTGCTGTTTTCTTTCTTCCTATATCTTCAAAATTTATTGTATTTGTTGAAGTTACCTCTGCTATTTCTTTAGAATCAAATTTTCCTAATTTAGATTGTAAAGTACTTAAAATAGAACCATATGTTTTTTCTGGTGCAATTTCTATAGATTTATAGTACATTCTTGCTGGATGATCATAAGGTAATTGCGAAATTAGTTCTGTAAGTAAATTACTTCCTTTATTATTATTTGCAGCTCTAACAAGTTCTGCACAGCTTGCTAGGTTTTGTTCTTCTTCTGGTCTAGTTGCAATTAAATAATATATTAATGCTTTTAATAGCATTTCTGCCATATCATCCCAATATGGATCAGACTTTCCTTCAGTTGCTTGCCCCTTTATTATGGTATTTGCTATAACATCTACATCTAATTCGCTAGAAACATGCATTAATGGATTGTAACCATCACTATATTGTGGATGAACTAAATTTAAAACCTTTATATCATAGCCTCTTGACCTTAAATATCCAGCAGTTGCATCATATAATTCACCTTTAGGATCTGTAAATACATATGAACCTAAACATTGATATGCATTTGGAATTGAATATGCAGATGATTTACCAGAACCAGAACCGTCCAACAATCATAACATTAACATTTCCTCTTTTATCTAGAGGTAAATAATTTTCTTCTGCAAGTATAATTCCTTTTTTATCGCTTAAAACCTTATATTGTTCTCCATGTTCTGCCCAACCACTTGAACCATGTTCTATATCTGTATATTCACTTTTTGGTTTCAATTTACGTATTCCTATAAACATTAATATAAAAAATGCAATTGTATACCAAAGTAACAATTTAGTAAATATAGGAAAATATGCACTATGGAATACTTTTCCTATATTACTTCCTATTGAAGTAATATTACTAGAAATATTTACTATAAATACTGTAAAATCGAACTTTCCATTTACTTTAGACTCGACATATGTAACTGTTACGGGAAGCACAAATACTATGGCTAATGCTAGCCATAGTATTACAAATTTTCCCCAATATTTCTTACTTTTTTTAATTGCCTTTTCCATCTTATAATTCATAAGTTTTCACCCTTTTCATATGTATAAAAATTATTCACCTAATTCTTTTGCTCTATCTTCTTCAAGCATTATTTCTAATACACTTTCTTCACCTAAAGATTTAAATACCTTTGACATTTCTGGTGGATATTCCATCCCTTTTTCATTAGCACTAAAAAAACCTGTACATAGTTGTATCATTATTCAACTTCCTCCTTAATTATCATCCCTTATTTCGAATGCGAAATAAGGTTTATTTGGCTTTAATCTACATTTTCCTTTTACTTCATTTGTTTTTTCATCAAAAAATATCATTGGTTCAACTTCTTCAGCTGTGTCTGGATCTATAATTGATATAGGTCTCTTAAAATTTGGTGTGTATTTAAATTCTTTATATTCTTCTTTTTCTTCAGAATATAAGGTGTCAAATTTAACAGGCACTGGTCTTTTTGAAATTTTAACTCTGTCGTTTTCAAGTATTCCCATATTAATAACTACTTTTTCTTCAGCAAAAGATAATATAACAAGGTCTTTATCACTATTACTTGGATTATCAACAAAAAAAGTTCTCTTTTTATTATTTCCAACTAATTCTTCGGTTGATTCTAATCTTTCAACAGTATATTTTGGATTTTTATCTAATAGTTCTTTTTCAGTTTTATTTACCTTATATATTACTGTAGTTACCCCTTGTGGATCTGTTATACTAAAATGTTTACCTGATAAATTTTCCATTTCTTTACACACCTCATCTCTTCATCTTAATATATATTCATTTGTTTGTTACAGTCATCGCATGCAATTATATAATAAATTTCGTTAAATGTCAACGGTTTACGTAATTATTTTATTTGTATCTATTTTATATTTTGAATATTTGATTATCTATATTTATAAACTTCAATATCGTTATTTTACATATATTGTTTTCTTGGATTAAATGTAGATATTTCTGATAATTTTTTATATAACTCTCTTTCTTTAGGTGTAAGCTCTTTTGGAACCATTATTTTTATTTCTGCTATAAGGTCTCCTCTACCACCTTTTCCATCTTTATACCCTTTTCCTTGTATTCTTACTTTTTCTCCACTTGCTATTCCTTGTGGTATATATATAGATGTTTTATCATCTATTGTGTCTAAACTTGCTTTTGTTCCTAAAACTGCCTCCCAAGGAGTTATATATAAGTCTGTATATAAATCTATTCCTTGTAGTTTAAATTTTTTGTTTTCCATTATATTAACTCTTATTAGTAAATCTCCGCTTCTACCACCATTTAATCCTTTTTTACCTTGACCAATTAATCTTACTTTTTCGTTGTTTCGTATACCAGCTGGAATTTTAATACTAAATATTTTCATTTTTCCATTTGTAGTTCGTAAGGAAATCTTCTTTTCACATCCATAAAAAGTCTCTTCTATGCTTAAATCCACTTCTGTTTCTATATTTTCACCTTTTATTGGAATTTTAATTTTATTTTTTCTATCTTTATTTTCTTGTTTGATATTTCCAAAAAACAAATTAAAAAAATCACTAAATTTAATATCTATTTTGTTTTTGTCTTTTTGTTCTTTACTTTTCTTTTTACCAACATTACTATTCCAAATTCTATCATATTTTCTTTTTGTTGTTTGATTAGATAAAATTTTGTATGCTTCATTTATATCTTTAAAACGTTCTTCAGCAACTCTATCTCCAACATTTACATCTGGATGATATTTTTTAGCTGCATCACGATACGCTATTTTTAAATCTTGAATTGTAATTTTGCTTGTTTCTAAGCCTAATATTTTGTAATAATCCTTAAATCTCATTATTCAACATCCTCCATAATTAATGGTAAGGAAATTATATCACAGCATGAATTTTATTTCAACAGAAATATTTACTATTTTTAATTAAATTTTAATAGTATAATATTGTCTTGTTTGCTTAATTTTAGGGGCCGACGAAAACGTCTACCCCCCTACATTTTGTAATATATCTATTCAAAATTATATATTTTCTAATAAATAATTTCTTGCCAAAATACTATCTGGATGAATTTGTCTATTTCTATCTATATTTAATTTAATAGTTTCATCTATCATATATAATAATGCCTTATTAATATCTTTATCTGCTAAGTTTCTTTCGTACTCTATATTTTTTCTTCCTAATTCTGTTTTATCTGCAACATATAAAATTTTAGAAAGCATACTCATATTTTCTGCTCCAGTAGTATGAACTTTTATTGCTTCGCACATTTTACCTGTAAAACCAAATATCTTTTTTGCAATATCTGCACCTATTTTACCGTGTAGCAAATTAGTATTTATGAGCTCTACTTTATCTACCTTAATATTATTTTCTTTAATATATTTTAAACTTTCCTGTTTTGAAAATTCCTTTGCAATATCATGTGCTATTCCAACTTTTCTTGCACTATTTACATCTTCTTTATATATTTTTGCAAGCTCTCCTGCTCTTTCCATTACTCCTACACTATGATTAAATCTTTTTTCTGATAAATGATTTTTTACATACTCTATTATTTCGTTTTCTTGCAATTTTATATCTCCTTTCACTTTTGTACGATTCCTCATTTATGTTCTAAATTTATTAATTTATCTAATAATTTAATAAAAGTTTATTACGAGACTTTCATATAATTTTGCATATATATTTATGTAGCATTATATATTTTTTATTTATATAATACTAATTTTAGCCTTCCTAGTAATTTTTTAATTTCTCAAAAATTTCTGAAAAGTTCATACCATTTGACGCTTTTAATAGTATAACATCATCTTCTTTTAATACATTTTTTAAAAAATCTATTGCTTCAGTATTATTTTTAAAATGGTAATTTTCCTTTGTATTATTTAAAGATTTTACACTATTATTAATTATTTGAGATAAATTTCCTACTGTAACTAATACGTCTATTTTATTATTTACAAATTCTTCTCCAACCTTTTTATGAAGTTCTTCAGAAAACTCACCTAATTCTAACATATCTCCTAAAACTGCTATTTTTCTTTTTCCTTCAACAGACTTTATATATTCTAAAGCAGCTTTTACTGAGTCGTAACTTGCATTATATGAGTCGTTTATAATTGTAATGTTATTTTTTATTTTTGCTATTTCCATTCTCTTTTTAGTAAGTTCAAATTCTTTTATTCCTTTTTGTATTTCGCTATTATTTAATTTTAAAACATTTCCTACTAATGCCGCACATAAGCTATTATATATAAAATGTTCTCCACCAACTGGGACATCTATTTCAAAGTTTTCATTATATAATTTGCACTCAAACTTGCTACTTTGCTCACTTAATTTAATATTTTTTGCCATACAATTACTGTTATTTTGTATTCCATATGTAAGAACTTCAAATTCTGTTTTATTTTCATTTAGCCATTTATTTAATAAATCATTATCATTGTTAATAATTAATTTCTTCAAATTTTTAGATTTTATTATTTCCAATTTTGCTTTTAAAATATTTTCTCTTGAACCTAAATTTCCAATATGAGATGTTCCTATGTTTGTAATTACTGCAATATTAGGCTGAGCAATATTTACTAAATACTCAATTTCTCCAAAATGATTCATTCCCATTTCAACAACTAGTGCTTCTTCATTTTTTAATTTTAAAATTGTGAAAGGTAGACCTATATGATTATTCATATTTCCTTGTGTTTTTAATACCTTATATTTTTTAGAAACAACACTTGCTATTATATCTTTAGTACTTGTTTTACCTACACTTCCAGTAACTGCTATAACAGGAAAATCTTTTCCATATAAATTTCTCTTATAATTTGCTATTTTTCCTATTGCATCTATTGTATCTTCTACTAAAATAATTGTAGATGTACAATTTTTTATATAATCTGTTTCAAATTCCACATTTTGCAAAATACATACTTTAGCGCCTTTTTTTATTGCATCTTTATATAATGTACTTCCGTTAAAATTTTCCCCTTTAATACCAACATAAACATCTCCACTTTGAAGAATTCTAGTATCCTTGCAAAAATCTTCACAAACTTCATCTATATTACCACAAATTAATTTTCCATTACATATTTTTAATATATCTTCTACCGTTATTTTCTTCAACTAAATCACCTCTATTAATCTTATGCAATTATAAGATATTTTATATTATTTTACAAGAACAATAGTGGTTTTTTAATTAAGAAAAAATAGGTGTGTTAAACACACCTATTTTTAATGTTGCTATTTTTCAACACTTCTATTTGCTATTTCAATTGCTTTTGTAACTATATTACCACATGTTTTAGATGGTACATTTCCCCATCCTCCATCTTGTTTTACTAAATCGTATACACCTAATTCTTTTGCTATTTCTTCTCTTAAATTTTCAGATATTAATTTGCTATTTCTAGACATTTGTAATACCTCCTATGAGAAAACGTTTAAACTTTGATTTTTTAAAAATAGGTCTTAATAAATTTTAACCTCTACAAATAATTTTAATTGTTTTCTCAATTTTATTATTGACCTTATTTTTTCTTTTATTCTATTTTTCGACAAGAAAATTTTTGAAAAATTTTTATAAATTTTATTTAAATTATATATAAAGGTCGATGTAGCCACCGACCTTTACAATTTTTGATAGTGAGTTTTACATTGTTAATGTTCCTTCTTCGGAATTAACAACTAATAATATATCTTGCTCTCTTCCATTTTCAGCATTTATATAAACAATATAATCTTTATTATCTACTTTTCCCTTAAATTCATAACATAATACTTCTGTTTTATATTCTGTTGGAATTATAGCTAAACCTTCACTTTGTATATTTAAATTTTTATTTAAATTTTGTTTTGCTTCTTCCTTAGTTATTTTTGGAATTATATTTTCTCTTTTATAATGAGAATTTAAATAACCTGTTGTCTCTATTCCTAAAATTTCGCCATTATCCATAGCAACTTTTACTTTAATTAAATCCGAATATATTATTACATTTTCTTGTTTGTATGCAAAATTAATTGTCATTATTCCGTTTTGTTTTGTATAGTAAGTCTCTACCATATTAAAAAAATTCCTGCTATTTAAAAATTCTTTTGCAGTGTTTACAGCCTCTTCATCTTTTAAAACTTCTGCATTTATATCTCTATTATATTCTCCAAGTACTATATGACCTCCAATTTTACTTACAGATACATTTGCTTTATTATTTTTATCTCCATTTTTTACTGTAATCCAAAAGTCATAAGTTTGAATATCTGTATTTTCAGATAACCCATTTGAACTAACTTCTTCTATCTTATCTTCTCCTACAAATTCTTTAGCTATATTTTTTGCTTGCTCTTCATCTATTTCATTTCCTGTTAATCCCTTTTTTTCTTGATTTGTTAAATGCTCAGAATATGCACCATCATAAATTAATCCCGAATATTCATGAAAATTTTCTTCCAAATTGCTAAAGCTATCTTGTGATATATTACTTACCTGTTGTGCAAAAACATTATTTTTAGATTTTGTAAGTTCACTCCAACTTATTCTTCCACTATCCATATCTGCAGATAGTTGTACTAAGGTATTTTCTAATTCTACACTGTAGTTATATAAATTATTTAAATTGTTTAATTCATCTTGTGTTAAAGCTTCATTATAAATATTTTTTCTAGATAATGTATAACTATAATCACTTACTTGATTAAGAAACTTTTGTGTATTTTGCAATTCATTATTGCTAATAGGCAATTGAGATAAATAAACTTGAGCTAAATTTGCTTCTCTCCATACATTTGTTAAAGTTTCTGCTCCATGTTCTGGTGTTGTGGATATTACAGATTTTGCAAGATAACTTTCCACATTTTGCACATAATTTACAAGTTCGTTTAAAGAATGATTATACATATTTTCTGAAACTTGTACATATTTATTATTTTCATAATAAATAACAGCACATAGCACAGTCAATAATAAAATTCCTACAATAATTATAATTCTAACAGACTTATAATTTAAATAATTTTTAAAGTTTTTTTTCATTTTTCCTCCACTTTTTTATGCTAAGGGACACACTTTATAATTATCACTTAATATACCTTAAATAAGCACCCTTACACATTTTAAAATAATTTATTTATTTTATTTTGCATTAATTTTTATAAAAATATTCCATTTTTTGAAATTTTATAATTATTGTGCTAAAATTTTTTTATGTAGTGATAGCATTCCATAGCAACCCCTACATAAAAGATATTAATATATATTTTTAGGAGAAAAAAATGAAAAAAATAATTATATTTTATGCATCATATGGCGGTGGTCATCTTAGTGCTGCTAATTCAATAAATGAATATATTACGAAAAATTATAGTAATGTGCAAACTAAATTAATAGATTGTATGAAATATGTAAATAAACCTATTGAAAAGATTACATCAACTGCTTATAACGAAATGGCAAAAAAAGCACCATGGGCCTGGGGTAAAATTTATGCAAGTTCTCA
>CANRKA010000020.1 GCA_947631025.1 uncultured Clostridia bacterium
ACCTTGTACTCTTGTTGGTTTTGGAGCTCCTGCTGGATAAAATAGCATATCTCCTTTTCCTAATAGCTTTTCTGCTCCTGCCATATCTAATATTGTTCGTGAATCTACCTGTGAAGATACTGCAAATGCAATTCTTGAAGGAATATTTGCTTTTATTAAACCTGTAATTACATCTACAGAAGGTCTTTGTGTAGCTATTACTAAGTGCATTCCTGCAGCTCTTGCTTTTTGGGCTAATCTACAAATTGCATCTTCAACATCATTTTTAGCTACCATCATTAAATCTGCAAGCTCATCTATTATTATTACAATTTGTGGTAATTTACCAACTCCATCAGTAATAGTAGCATTATAACCTTGTAGATTTCTTACACCTTTGCTTGCAAAAATACTATATCTATTTTCCATTTCTTGAACTGCCCAAGCTAAAGCTCCTGCTGCCTTTTTAGAATCTGTAATAACTGGTATTAATAAATGTGGTATTCCATTATACACAGAAAGTTCTACTACTTTTGGGTCAACCATTACAAGTTTTACTTCACTAGGTTTTGCTTTATAAATAATACTAGAAATTAATGTATTTATACACACACTTTTTCCTGAACCTGTTGAACCTGCAACAAGTACGTGTGGCATTTTTGCTATATCTGTAACAATCTCTTCTCCGGCAACATCTTTACCAAGTGCAAAAGATAGTTTAGATTTATTATTTACAAATTTTTCACTTTCTAATATATCTCTTAAATGTACAACTTCATTTTCTTTATTTGGAATTTCTATTCCAACTGCTTGCTTTCCTGGTATTGGAGCTTCTATTCTTATACTTTCAGCAGCTAAATTTAAAGCTATATCATCTGCTAAATTTGCTATTTTGCTTACTCTAACTCCTTCTGCAGGCTTAATTTCATATCTTGTAATTGAAGGTCCTACAGAGACATTTTCTACTTTTGCAGAAACTCCAAAACTATATAATGTTTTTTGTAATTTTGTTGCTGTATCTGTTAATGCTTTTTTTCCACCTTTTATATTTCTTGCTTTTCCTTCTTTTAGTAATTGTATAGGTGGAAATTCATATACTTCATCTTCAACTGTCATTGCATGTTCTAAAGTTAGAACCTCTTTAACTTTTTCTTCTTTTTTCTCTTCTTCTTGTTTAAAAAGGTTATTATCAATGTGATTTGGTGAGTAATCTTCTTTATTTTCCTTAGTTAATGGCACTAAGTCATCTGCTTCATGTTTATATTTTTTTAATTTAGCTTTTGGTCTATCATTCAAATTAATTGTAATTTGGTCTTCCATAGGTATTTGTTCTTTGTTTTTTCTTTTTGCCTTTTTTTCTATTATTTTATCTTCTTCATCATCTTCATAATATTCTTCTTTTTCATCGCATTTCTGTTTTATATAATTTCCTATTATCTCAGTAGGTTTTATATTAAACATATATATTATATTTAATAGCGAAATTCCTAAAAATAATATAACTGCACCTACCATTCCAAATAATTTTGAAAATGGTACTGCTAAAATTGCACCTATAACTCCTCCTCCAATGTTATTGCTACCTAATTCATAGGATTTATTTAATATTGTAGAAAAATCATAAGATAATTTTAATCCACCCTCTGGCTTTGAGAATTGATATATTGTCATTATAGCCATAAAACACAAAAGGAAAATTCCATAATTAACTAATTTTTCGGCTACGTTTTCTTTTTGCTCATTATTTATTACTAAATATATTGTTAAAATAAGCATACCTACAGGTAAAATGTATTTCATCCAACCCATAATTCCGCCTAATACAATATTTAATTCTTCTCCAATTATTCCAGATCTAGTATATATAAGAACTGCAAGTAAAATACTTAATACAAACATTGCAACTACTATAATATCTAAGCTTAGTTTATTTTGTTTTTTTCTACCTGTTTTTTTTCTAGTTGTATTTGTAGTTTTTTTTCTTTTTTGTTTTGCCATTTCTTCACCTCGTTTAGTTTTTTATATATTTTAAAACCAGAAATCGAATTTTAGAAATTCTTCCGACTTCTGGTTTTCTTTTGGTTTTCGATTTTATTTCAATTCTTTTCTATTGTTTTGTATTATTTTTAGTGCATCTTCTAATCCAACTTCTATACCTTTTAATACATTATCTGCATATTCTTTTGTTCCATTTGATATTTCTCTAGACATTTCGTTAGCAGCTTCAATTATTTGTGCTTTTTGTTCATATGCTTTTTTTGTTATTTCATGTTCATCAATCATTGAAATAATTCTATTTTCTGCTTCCTTTACAACATCTTCTGCTTCTTTGTTTGCTTCTTCTAAAATTCGCTGTCTTTCTTCTTTTATCCATTTAGCCTGTTTTAATTCATCTGGTAATTTTAAGCGAATTTCTTTTATAATTTCTAAAAACTCCTCTTTATCTATAACAGACCTTTCTGTAAAAGGTAATTTCTTACTTTTTTCTAAAATATCTTCTAAAGTTTCTAATAATGTAAAAATTTCCATTAGTTTTACCCCTTTCGTAAAAATATAAGCTTTACTCTTCCGTATTTTCTTATATCATATATCTTATTTTCATATTGATTTATTTCACTTATTATTCTTTCTAATTCATCAGTCTCCACAATTATAATTCCTTCAGATGATAATAAGTTTTTTTCAAATATTTTTTTAACGGCTTCAGATGCTAATTTTGAATTATACGGTGGGTCTATAAAAATTATATCAAATCTTTCCTTTTCAAAATTATCTAATAAACTTATACTTTCACCTTTTATTAATTCTATAGAATTATTTAGTTTTGTTTTATCTACATTTTTTTTTATTATATTTATTGCTTGTTTCGAATTATCGCATAGAACAACCTTTTTAGCTCCTCTACTAGCACATTCTAAGCCTATAGCTCCGCTTCCTGAAAACAAATCTAATACATATGCATCTACTATTTTTTTATTTAAAATATTAAACAAAGATTCTTTTACCCTGTCTAATGTTGGCCTCGTATCATTTCCTTCAAGTGTGTATAGATTTGTTCCTCTTGCTGAACCGCTAATTATTCTCATATGTAAACCTCTTATAATATATAGTATTATTTTATTCTTTTATTTAGATATGTCAATACAATTAATAGAAATGTAATATACATTTAACACTTCTGTAATATTGCCTTTTTTATTTTGTTTTATTTTATATAAAAATGTTGATTTCTAGTTATTTTTAATATAAAATATTTTAAAATATTTTATTAAAGTGGTGTTTATGAAAAGTAAAAAGAAAAAACAAACTAAATCTAAAAAAAATTATATTAATAATAAAATTAAAAAGCGAGATGTAAACATTCTTCCGTTAAAAAGATTTTTAGGAATTTTAATCATTTTTATGTTTGTATTTGCTTTATTAATTTTAAAACTTGCATTGTTGCAATTTAAGGATGGTAGTTCTTTAAAAGAACAAGCATATAATCAACAAACAACAAATAGTATTATTACTGCAAAAAGAGGAACTATTTATGATTCTACAGGCAAAGTTTTAGCAATAAGCTCACAAGTAGATACAATAACAATAAATCCTAAAAAAATTGTCTCTACAACAGAAAAGTCTACTAAAGAAAAAAAGGAAAAAGTCGCTTACGCTTTATCTGATATTTTTGGCTTAAATTATGATGAAGTATACCAAAAAGTAAATAGTACAAATAATATAGAAACAATTGCAAAAAAAGTAGACTCAGATAAAGTAGATACCTTAAAAAAGTGGATGTCTGATAACAAAATAAGTGTAGGAATAAATATAAATGAAGATTCTAAAAGAACATATCCTTATTCTAATTTAGCATCACACGTAATTGGATTTTGCGGTAATGATAACAATGGTCTTCAGGGTATAGAATTAAAATGGGATGATGTTTTAGCAGGAACTAATGGGAAAGTAATTACATCTCAAGATGCTGTTCAAAAAGAAATTCCAGATGCAAATGAAACCTATATACCTGCAGAAAATGGAAGTAATTTAATGCTTTCTATAGATGTAAATATTCAGTCTATAATGGAAAAATATTTAGAGCAAGGTGTAAAAGAAAATAAATGTAAAAATGGTGGTATAGCTGTGGCTATGAATCCGAAAACAGGGGATATTTTAGGTATGGTAACATATCCAAATTACAATTTAAATAGTCCATTTGAACCTAATACTGAAGATTTAGCATCTATTTGGGATACTTTAGAATCCTCTCAAAAAACAAATGAATTAAATTTAGCTTGGAAAAATAGAGTTGTTTCAGACACTTACGAACCTGGTTCTACTTTTAAGCTTATAACTTCTGCTGTTGCATTGGAGGAAAATATAACCTCAGAAGATGTTTCTGGTGATTTTATATGTATTGGCTATGAAGAAGTTAATGGAATTAAAATTAAATGTTGGAGAAAAGAGCCTCATGGCTCACAAACTTTAAGACAAGCACTTCAAAATTCATGCAACCCTTCTTTTATGCAACTAGGTAAAAGAATAGGTGCTTCAACTTTATATAAATACTATGATGCATTTGGATTATTTGATAAAACTGGTATTTCCTTACCTGGAGAAACTACTGGAATATTCCATAAGCTAAATAATGTAAAAAATGTAGAACTTGCAACAATGTCTTTTGGTCAAAGAATTACTCTTACTCCAATTCAACTTGTTAGTGCTGTATCTGCTATTGTAAATGATGGAGTTTTAATGCAACCTAGAATTGTTAAGCAAGTAATTAATACAGATACAAATTCTGCTACAAATATTGAGGAAAAAGCTGTAAGACAAGTCATTTCAAAATCTACTTCTGAAAGAATGTTAAATTTAATGCAATCTGTAGTAGATGATGGTTCTGGACGTCATGCACAAGTTACTGGATATTCTGTTGGTGGTAAAACAGGAACTTCTGAGCCACTTTCTGGCAACGAAGAAGATGGCTATGTAGCTTCTTTTGTTGCTGTATCTCCTACTGAAAATCCACAAATATGTTTACTTGTTGCTTTATATGACCCTAGAGGAGAAAGTCACCAAGGTGGACAAGTTGTAGGTCCTATTGTATCTGATATGTTATCTGAAATTTTACCTTATTTAGGTTTAACTTCAACTGATATATCTAATACAACTATTAGTAGTAATTCTTCTAAAGTAAATAATATCACTGTTCCAGATATTCGTAATAAAACATTAGCAGAAGCTAAAAAAATATTAACTCAATCTGGTCTTAAATATAATTATTCTGTTTCTGGTGACGAAAATTCTTTACTTGTAACAGATCAAGTGCCTAGTGCAGGAACAACTTTAGGTGCAAATGGTATTGTATGTTTGTATACACAAGAAAACACTGTTAGAGTTTCAGTAACAGTTCCAGATTTAGAAGGCATGACTTTATCTCAAGCTGAAAGTGCATTAACTTCTAAAAAATTAAATATTTCTATTCAAGGAACAGGTGAAAAAATAAAAGAACAAAGTGTAAAAAAGGATACTTCTGTTGAAGAAGGAACTGTTATTAAAGTTACATTAGGCAAATAAAGTAATCCCCCAGTTGGGGGATTACTTTAAAATTTTATTTTTTATAAACTTGCTAATTTGTTATTATTTAGCGCTCTTTTTAATTTATAAATATTTTTTATATTTCGTATTTTTCTTTATAATCGTATACTGTTTTTCCAAATTTTATTTCATTAAATTTTTTTTGAACCTCCATTATAAAAATTGGAGAAATTGAAATTAGTATTGTATAAACCCATTGAATTGCACTTAACTGTGTTAATTCAAATATATTTGCAATTTGGCTAATACATACCACACCCATTTGTAACATTGTTCCTAATATAAATGAACCTATTAAATATTTATTTTCTAAAATTCCTACCTTAAAAATAGATTCCTTACTTTTTATATTAAAACTATGCACTAACTCTAGTAATCCTAATGAAACAAATGCCATTGTTCTTCCGCACACTAATTCCACCTAATTTATTTCCTAGGCTAAATGCAAGTAATGTTAAAATTCCTATCATACAACCTTGAGAAATTATTTCTCCCCATAATCCATCTGAAAATAATCCTTTTTTAGAATCTTTTGGCTTTCTATTCATAATATTTTTATCTGGTGGCTCTAATCCTAATGCAATTGCTGGCAAAGAGTCTGTTACTAAATTAATCCATAATAATTGTATTGCAAGTAATGGTGATTTCATTCCTAAAACTAATCCTAAAAATATTGTAACTATCTCACCTATATTTGTAGAAATTAAAAAGTGTATTGCTTTTTGAATATTATCATATATGTTCCTTCCTTGTTTTACAGCTTTAACAATTGTAATAAAATTATCATCTGCAAGTACCATATCTGATGCATTTTTTGCAACATCTGTGCCATTTTTTCCCATAGCTATTCCTATATCTGCATTTTTTAGTGCAGGACTATCATTTACTCCATCTCCAGTCATAGCAACTACATTACCTATACTTTGAAATGCTTTTACAATTCTTACTTTATGTTCTGGAGAAACTCTTGCAAATACAGAATATTTCATAATATTTCTTTGTAAATTTTCTTGTGAAATTTCATCTAATTCTTTACCTGTTAATGCTAAATCATTTCCTTTTAAAATTCCTAAACTGCTTGCTATTGCTTTTGCAGTTTCTATATGGTCTCCTGTTATCATTACAGTTTTTATACCTGCTTTTTTGCATGTTTGAATAGCCTCTTTAACACCTTCCCTTGGAGGATCCATCATTCCTATTAATCCCATAAATACTAAATCATTTTCTACATTTTCAGAGTTAATTACATTAGGCAAATTTTCAACTTCTTTATATGCAACAGCAATAACTCTTAAGGCATTTTGCGCCATTTTTCTATTATAGTTTTCTATATTTTGTTTAGTATATAAATTTATATCTTGCATTATATTTTCACTATTAAATTTACTACATCTTTCTAAAAGAACATCTGGAGCTCCTTTTGTAATTATTTTGTATTTCCCATTTTGTAATTTATGTATGCTTGTCATAAGTTTTCTAGAAGATTCAAAGGGAATTTCTGATATTTTTGGTTCTAAACTACATATATCATTTTTATTTATATTTTTTTCTAACGCATAATCTACAATAGCTACTTCTGTTGGCTCACCTATTGCGTGTAGCTTATTGCTTTGCTGCTCTATATCACAAGTTGTACAAATAGATGCTAATTTAATAATTTCTTCTGTCTCATTTAAATTACACATACCATTTGAATTATATATTTGAACCACTTTCATTTTATTTTGTGTTAGTGTTCCTGTTTTATCAGAACAAATTACCTTACAACTTCCTAAAGTTTCTACCGCTGGCAATCTTCTTATTATTGCATTTTTCTTTGCCATTTTTGTTACACCTATTGAAAGCATTATTGTTACAATTGCAGGTAAACCTTCTGGTATAGCTGCTACTGCTAATCCAACAGATGTCATAAACATTTCTAATGGTTCTATTTTTTTAAATATTCCTATTACAAAAATAATAATGCAAATTACTAAACACACTATTCCTAATATTTTTCCAACTTCAGATAATTTCTTTTGTATTGGTGTTTCTGGAGATTTATCTTCTATAATCATTTTTGCTATTTTACCAACTTTTGTACTCATTCCAGTATTTGTAACTATTGCTTGGGCATGACCAGAAATTACAACAGTTGAGCTAAATGCCATATTAGTTATATCTCCTAAAGCAACATTGTTATTTAATACTTTATTTGCATCCTTTTCTGATGGCAAATTTTCTCCGGTAAGACTTGCTTCTTCTATTTTTAAATTAAATGAATTTATTAATCTACAATCTGCTGGTACATAATTTCCTGCTTCTAATATTATTAAATCCCCTGGAACAAGGTTAATTGCATCTATTTCTTTAACTTTTCCATCTCTTTTAACTTTTGCTATAGGAGCTGTCAGTTGTTGAAGTGCTTCTAAAGATTTTTCTGCTTTTGCTTCCTGAATAACTCCCATTATTCCATTAAATATTACAATTGCTACAATTATAATTGAATCAAAATAATCATTACTTCCATCAATAAAACTTATTACTGCAGATATTATAGAGGCAATAATTAAAATAATTATCATAAAATCATTTAGTTGTTTTATAAATTTAATTAATAAAGAATCCTTTTTCTTTTCTTTTAATTTATTTTCTCCATATTTTATTTTTCTTTTATTGGCCTCTTCTTCTGTTATTCCAAAGTTTATATTTGTTTTTAATTGACTAGCTACTTCATTTATAGTTTTACTATACCACATTTTTTCATCTCTCCTTTGTACAAGCTTTTTACAATATATGCATTTAAAAGATTTTTAGTACACCTTTTTTATTTTAAGTTTTTATTTATATAATTTGTATTTTATGTTAATTTATGGTATAATTTATCTAGCTATTGTTTTTTTATTAATACTACAAGGAGGGTTGCTTTATGGAAAGAAAAAAAATAATTATTCAGTTTAAGGGTTATGTCAAGGTTTATTTTATAAAGGAATTACATTATTATAGTGTAATATCTTTTTTAGAATACATAGGGCACTATTTTCTAAGTAAAGGAATATGTTATTATACTGACGAAATTTCCTTTGACCGTGTAGATTTAATGCTGTCCCACTATAGTCATCCCCAACCAATATCTGTCTTTGACTAACCATAATAAAAATAGGTAGCAAAAATTTTTGCTACCTATTTTTATTTTAATTTCATAGATAATAATTTACTAATTCCGTTCTCTTCCATTGTTACACCATATACTGTATCTGCAGCTTCCATAGTTCCTTTTCTATGAGTTATTACTAAAAATTGAGTTTCCTTAGTAAATTTCTTTAAATAATCTGCATATCTATAAACATTTACATCATCTAATGCTGCTTCAATTTCATCCAAAACACAAAATGGAGATGGATTAATTTTTAGTATTGCAAATAAAAGTGCAATTGCTGTAAATGCTTTTTCTCCTCCAGAAAGTAAAGTCATGTTTTGAAGTTTTTTTCCTGTTGGTTGTACTTGAATTTCTATTCCACATTCTAATATATTTTCTTCGTCTGTTAAAATTAATTCTGCTTTTCCTCCACCAAACAATTCTCTAAATACTTCATTGAAATTTTTATTAATTAATTTAAATTTTTCTTTAAACTGTTCTTTCATCACTGTTGTCATTTCTGTAATTACCTTACGAAGTTTTGTTATAGAATTTTCTAGGTCTAGTCTTTGTTCGCACATAAAGTCATATCTTTGTTTTGTTTGCTTATATTCTTCTATAGAGTCTATATTTATGCTACCAAGTTTGTGTATTTCTGCTCTAAGGTTATTTACCTGTTTTTGTGTACTTTGTACATTTGCAGGTTTTTCATAATCTACAGCATTGTTAGGAGTTAGTTCATACTCTTCCCACATTTTATTAATAATTTCTTCTATATCTTCATTTATTTTTGTTTTCTTAACATCTATTTTTATAATTTGTTCCTTTAATTCCTCAATTGTTTTAAATAACTGAGCATATTCTTTTTCAACTTTTGATAATTCCTCATTTGCATCGCTTCTACTATCTTTTAACTTTTCAACTTTATTTCCACTATTTTTTACATCATCTTTAATTTTATCAATTTGAATTTTAAAATCTTCTATAGATTTTTTTAATTCTTCATTATTTTTTAGTATACTTTTTAATTGTTCTTTTTTATTTTTTATGCTCTCTTTATTGTTTTCAATATCTTGATTAATTCTTTCATTCATTTCGTTAATAGATAATTCGCTTTCCTCAAATGAAGATACAGATATTTTTAAATTAGTAATATCAAAATTTAAATCATCTATATATTTTTGATTATCTTTATTTAAACTAACAAATTCTTCTATCTGTTTATTTATTTCTTCATTTTGTTTTAAAATTTCTTTTATTTCAAGTTGCTGTTTGTTATTATCTTTTTCTATTTGTTCTTTTTGATTTTTAATAGAAGTTTGCTCATTTTTTAATCTTGTAAGTCTATTTTCTAGCCTTTGAACATTTTCCTCTATAGATACCATTTTTTGTTTTTCTGTTGCATATTCTATATCTATTTCTTGAAGATTTTTTTCTAAAATACTTGCTTCTTCTAAAACGTCTTCAATTCCAGAAATATATTCTTCTTTTTCCTTAGTTGTTTTTTCTATACTACTTTTTAATTTTTTTATTTGTTTTTGTAGGTCTTCAATTTCTCTGCTTCTTCCTAATATGTTAATAGTCTTTTGTGCTACGGAACCACCAGTTATAGCTCCAGAGGCATTAATAACATCTCCTTTTAAAGTAACAATTCTAAATGCATATTTGTTCTTTTTAGCAAGTTTAACACCTGTGTCCATATTATCTACTATAATTGTTCTACCTAATAGGCTTAAAATAATTCCTTCATATTTTTTATTGTATTTTATTAGGTCTGATGCTACTCCAATAATTCCGTTAACATTTTTACTATCATATTTTTCTATTTTTTTACCCTTTACAGATGTAATTGGTAAAAAAGATGCTCTTCCTAAATTATTTTTTCTTAAATGTTCTACTAATTTTTTTGCTTCTTCTTCAGACTCTGTAACTATATTTTGAAGTCCTGCACCTAAACACATTTCTATAGCTGTTTCATATTCTTTATCTACGGAAATAATATTTGCAAGTACTCCGGCACATACCCTTTCCAAGTTCTTTTATCTTTTCACAGTCTGTAAGTAGGCTTTTTACACTTTTTACATATCCTTCTTTTTCTTTTTCTGTTTCTACTAAAAAGTTTAATCTTGAATCTTTCATTCTTAAGTTGTATGTTAAATTATTAATTTCATCATCATATTGTTTTATTTTATTTGTACTTTTTTGTTTTTGCTCTTGAATATTATTTATATCATCTTTAATTTTATTTCTTTTATTATCTATTTGTAAAAATATTTTAGATATTTCTGTTTTATTAAGTCTGCTACTATCTAATTCTGATATTGTAGTTTCTATTTCATTTTTTAATATTTTTTCTCTTTTTTCTAATCCTTCATAAACTGCTTTATTTGTACTTATTATATTTTGCTTTTCGTATTTTAAGTCTACATTTTGTTCTACTTTTTGTTTTTTGTCTTCTATTTCTAACTCTTTTTTAGATAATTTATTTGTTAATTTTTTTAGTTCTTCTTCCTTTTCTTTTAATTCAATTTCAAATTTTTCTTTGTTTTTATATAAATTTTCTTTTTTACTATTTTTTTGTTCTTGTTCCTTTTTTAATTCTTCTATTTTCTCTTCTATTTCTTTAATATCTTCTTCTATTCTTTTATAATTTATTTCATTATTTGATATTCTTTCAGAATTTACTTTTATATCTGAATTTATTATTTCTATTTTATTTGAACTTTCAAATCCTAAATTTTGTAAATTTTCTATTTCTTGTGTAATATTATCTATTTTTTGTTTTATATTTTCTTTTAAAGTTTCTATTTCTGTTTGTTTATTTAATTGTTTATTATATGTATCTTGTAGAATTTCTTCATTTTCTTCTATTTCTTTTAAAGAATTTTTATTTTTTTCTATATTATATAAAAATAATCCTACTTCTATATTTTTTAAATTTTCTCTTAAACTTAGGAATTTTTTTGCTTTTTCAGATTGTTGTTTTAATGGTTCTATATTTGATTCAATCTCAGAAATAATATCATTTATTCTTAATAAATTTAATTTTGTATGTTCTAATTTTTTTTCAGATTCTTCTTTTCTTACTCTGTATTTTACAATTCCTGCTGCTTCTTCAAAAATATGTCTTCTATCTTCAGATTTATTACTTAAAATTTCATCTATTTTTCCTTGTCCTATAATAGAATACCCATCTTTTCCTATTCCTGTATCCATAAATAGTTCTAAAATATCTTTTAGTCTACATGGTGTTTTATTTATAAAATATCCAGATTCTCCGCTTCTATATAATTTTCTTGTAACTGTAACTTCTGCATATTCTATTGGTAATTTTTCGTCACTATTATCAAATATTAAAGATGCTTCTGCAAATCCTAACGATTTTCTATTTTGTGTTCCAGCAAAAATAACATCTTCAGATTTTGACCCTCTTAAAGATTTCATACTTTGCTCTCCAAGCACCCAACGAATAGCATCTGAAATATTACTTTTTCCAGAACCATTTGGTCCTATAACACTTGTTATTCCTGGCATAAATTCTAATATAGTTTTGTCTGCAAATGATTTAAATCCCTGTAATTCTAATCTTTTTAAATACATCTCTTGTTCCTTCTTTTTCAACTTTTTTTACTTTTATATAATATATTAATTTAAAACATAAATCAACATTTTTTTAAGATTTTTTAAGCAAAAAAAAACAAGATTACCTTGTTTTTTTATTTTTATTATCTTTCCTAAAATACTAAAATATTTTACTTATCACTTTTTAAAATTAAAGCAAATGACTTTTGTCATTTGCTTTAGTTTTAATCTTCATTTACATCTTTTAATAATTCTAGTTGTGATATTAATAATGCTTCCATTTTTGCTTTATAAATATCAAATTGTTTTTTTGTATCTTCCATTTCTTTTTTCTTTGCAAGAATTTCTAATTCTAAGTCATCTGCTGACTTTTGTGCATTTCCTCTTGCATCTGCAATTATTTGGTCTGCTTGCTGTCTTGCAACTTTTTTAACTTCTTCGGCAGTAGATTGTGCCATTATTAATGTGCTTTGAAGTGTTTCTTCTATATTTTTATAGTGTTCTAAACTTTTATTTAGTTCTTCCATTTTTACTTTTGTATCTTGTAATTCTTTATAGATTTTCTCGTAATCTATAGTAAGTTCATCTAGGAAATCATCTACTTCATCGATACTATATCCATTCATCATCTGTTTTGAAAATTTTTTATTTTCTATATCTAATGGTGTTAGCATTATATTTCCCCCTTATTTGCATTATAATTTTAGTTATTATTTCTTAACCATGATACTGAAAGTTTATTTTTTATTTCTTCTCTGGCCATTTCATTTGTAATTTCATAGTTCATTGGTGCAATTAAGAATATTGAATTAGATACTTTTTGAATATGTCCATTAAGTGCAAATACACCACCACTAATAAAGTCAACAATTCTTCTTGCAACATCTTTATTAACATATTCTAAGTTTACAATTACAGACCTTTTTTGTTTTAAGAATTCACATATTTCTTCTGATTGTTCAAATGTTGTTGGTTGTGATATTACCATTTTTATTGATTGAGCTTGTGGCATTGCAACCACTTTGTTCTTTCTTCCTAAATTTCCGAATAAACCTTTTCCTTCATTTTCTTCTTCGTCTTCGTATTCTTCGTATCCATAGTCTACATCATTATCTAATTCTTCATCTTCGTCTCTTTCAGGTTCCATTCCTATTAAATTCCACACTTTATTCATTATAGCTCCTGCCATTTTAAGCACCCTCCTAATATTTTTATCTTTTCTACGTATGTTCATAGTATCCTACTTTTTTTCAATTTTGTCAATACTTTTTTTAATTGTAATTTCTTTTTAATTTAATTGTAATATTTCTGTAATATCTTTATTGTATTTCTTCTGGATTAACAATTATTTCATCATATATACCAATGCTTTTTTTATTAACTATTTCTGTAGAATTCCAGCCTAATTCTTTTAGTTCTTCTGTAGTATAATCTTCTATTATACTATAGGTTTCATTTTGCTTTTTTACTTTAACTAAAATTTTATCTTGGTAACCTGCTCTACTTCTAATAACATAATTTAAGTTATTTTCTTCTATAATGGAAGAATTTGGGACCTTTAATCCACTATAGCTCCAATATATTATGTCAAAATTTATCTTTCTATATTCAATTAATTCTTCAACACTCTTAGTTATTTTTAAGAAAACTACATAATTTTCTCCAGAATCTTTGTTTATTTTTTCTATACTTGCAGAAATTTCTTCTCCTGTTAATAGCCTTATTTTTATATTATCTCCTTCTTTTAAATTGTTCATCTTATTTTCTGGTAACACAGTAGCAATATAGCAATAATAATTATTTATAATTTTTCCACATTCATTATTATTAGCTATTACCTCACCTGTTTTTAATTTTAAGTTGTCCAAAAATTCCTTGTTTATATTTTCTAAAGAATTTACAGATAATACCTCTTCTAGGCCATCAACTTTATAAGATACCATCCCGCTTGTAGCAGACTTCATATATTCGCTACCTGAATTTAATTTATTTTCATATTCACTTCTTTTTTGTATTAATTTTTTTAGGCGCGAACCTGATGGGCTTAATTCTCCTATAATTTTTGTTTTCTTTTTTACTAGTTCGTCTATATCACTTTTGCATTCTTGTATTTTATTTATGTTGTTTTCTTTATACATTTCATTTATTTTATTTTCTATTTCACTTTCTAAAGTTCTTAAATCACTAGAAAATATGCTATTTTCGCTTGCTTGAGTTTCTGCAATTTGATTATCTAAATCCTGTATTGAGGCAGCTAAATCTTCCTCATCTTTTGTATAATATCTAAAGATATTTTCTCCTTTAGCTACTTTTTCACCTTCTAACTTAATTTGAGAAATACCGTTTTTATAGTTTTCACCTTTCAAAACTACTTCATCTCTTATAATATAGCCTTCTGCAGGACACTCTGAATATATTTTACCATTTTCAACAGTAACAATGTTAGTTGGGTCTGTAAGTAAATTAAAAACTTCGTATATTGCATAGCAAATTATGCAAAAAAATAATATAAAAGAAGCAACTAAAAAAATATATCTTTTTTTATTATATTTCTTTCTTTTTTTCTTGTTTTTCACTATTTATATCCTCCAAAATAGTATTAATATTATTTTGTAATTTATTATTTCCTTCTATCCATTTAATGTTATCTATTTTTCTAAACCATGTCATTTGTCTTTTTGCATATCTTCTTGTTTCCATTTTTATTTTTTCTATCATTTCATCTTGTGTTATTTCATTCTTTAGGTATTCTACTACTTCTTTATAGCCCAATCCTTGCATTGCTGTAGGAAAGTTTTTATATTTTTTAAGAATAGTTTGTACTTCTTGAACTAACCCTTGCTTAATCATTATATCTACTCTTGCATTAATTTTTTTGTACAATTCTTCTCTATTCCAATTTATTCCATAAACTATGTAATTATATTTTGGTTTTTCTGCTCTAGACTCTTTTTCTAATTGACTTTTTGTTTTTCCTGTTTGATGGTATATTTCTAAAACTCTTAAAATTCTCTTTTTGTCATTTTTACTAATTATTTTCATTGACTGGCTATCAATTTCACATGCTTCATTATAAAGAGAATCCAACCCTTCATTTTGTACTCTTTGCTCTAAAAAATTTCTATATTGTTCATCTATTTTTATATCATTATATTTTATATTATATATTAGACTATTTACATATAAACCTGTTCCTCCAGCAATAATAGGAGTTTTCCTTTTTTTTATTATTTCTTCTATTGCATCTTCGGCTTTTTGCTTAAATTCTGCTACACTAAATCTTTCTTCTGGTGAAACAATATCTATTAAATAATGCTTTATTCCTTGCATTTCCTCTTTTGTAATCTTTGCAGTACCTATATTCATATCTTTATATATTTGCATAGAATCTGCAGATATTATTTCTCCATTAATTTTTTTTGCAAGTTCAATAGATAATGCTGTTTTTCCTGACGCTGTTGGTCCACATATTACTATAATATTTTGTTTCATTATATACTCAATCCTTTAATATAACTTCCTTCTAAAATTATAAAAATTAAATACACTATTAATGTTAAAGCTATTTTTTTGCTCATCTTTTCCTTTTCTATAATTTTCATTTTATAGTTATTTACATTTTTTATAATTGTTGGCATAGAGACTATACCATTTACTGCTGTAAAAATAATAATATCTATTTTTTTTATAAAAGCGTATACTTCTTTGTTTTCAATATTATTTATACTTATATTTATTATAAAAATAGTAATTATTAAATTTATTATAATACCTAAAATTATATATATAATTTTAGAAGATAATGAAAATATCTTCATATTCCCACAAGTAGTAAATATTAGTACTGCATATAAAATAAAAATTACTGCAAAAATTATAAAATTCATTAATGTCTCCTATCTTCTTGAAAATTTCTTTTCTATATCATATTTTGTCATTTTAATTGCTGTAGGTCTTCCATGTGGGCATGTAAATGGATTTGGTAAAACAAGTAATTTTTCCATTAGACTATCTACTTCTTCTTTAGTTAATGCCATATGTGCTTTTACTGCTGCCTTGCATGCTACTGTTGCAATAAATCTTTCTTCTATTTCTTGTTTTGCTGTTCTTGCAACTGTATTTATTTCATCTAATGTCTCTAAAAATAGCTCTTTTGTATCTAAGTCTATTAGTATACTTGGTGTTCCAGAAATTTTAATTGTATTTTCGCCAAATTCTTCTAATATAAATCCTGCCTTTTCAAATAATTTCATATTATCTTTTGCTATATCCATTTCTTTGTGTGTTAAAGTTATTATGTCTGGCAAAATCATTAATTGTGAATCTTTTTCTTCGTCTTTATAAAAGTTTTCTTTAACTTTTTCATACATAATTCTTTCGTGTGCAGCATGTTGATCTATAATATATAATTCTTTATCTATTTCTATTATTATATATGTTTTAAATGCTATACCTATAAATTTATATACAGGCTTAGACTTGTACTGCTCACTTTCTTCAAATAAAGATAAATTATTATCTTGTGTTAATGGTATTTCGCTGTCATTAATATTATTTTCTGTCTCTGGCAGTTTTCCAAATGCTTTTAAATACATCTCGTCAAAATTTAAAGTTTCATCTTTTATAATGCTTTTTAATTCATCTAGTCTCTCAAATATATTTTTTTCTTCAGCATTTTCTTCATTTATTGTTTCTTCTTTATAATCTTTATTTTCCTCGTCTATAGTTTCATTTATTGTACTTTCTTCTTCATTATTTTCTACTAATTCATCTGTTTTTGTTTCAACTATTGTATCTTCTGATTGTTCTTCAGTTTTTGTTTCTAACTCAGATGTATTTTCTATTTGATTATCTTTTGCCTCCAATTTAGATGTATCTTCTATTTCTTCACTTTTAACAGTATTTTCATTTTCCGTATTTAATACATCTATATTGTCTTTTTGCATTGGTTTTATTCCATTTTTTTGCATTTCTAAGTCATTTCGTATTTTTTCTTGAAGATCCATTAATTTTTTAAGTGTTGAATTTGGGTCTATATCTTCTGCCTTAATTTTTTCTTCATTATTTCTAAATAGTGAACTACTAGGAATTTTATATGCATTTTCATCATCTTTTTGTCTTTCTGTATCACTTATTAAATCATTTTTTAATAATGTATCTTGTATTGCATGGTATACAGCTTTAAAAACTTTTTGTTCTTCTTCAAATCTTACTTCTAATTTTGCAGGATGAACGTTTACATCTACCTTACTTGGATTCATTTCTAAATTTAATATAACAAATGCGTATTTTCCTATTGGTAATTTAAAACCTCTTTCTACTGCAGTTGTTAATGTTTTATCTTTTATATAACGTTTATTTACAAAAAATACCTGATTGCTTCTATTAGAACGTGCTATTTCTGGTTTTCCTACAACACCTGTTAATTTTATATCTTCATATTCATAATCTATGTTTAAAATATTTTCTGCAATATCTCTTCCATAAATACTATATACTACATCCTTTAAATTACCATTTCCTGCTGTTTGTATTATTACTTTTCCAGAATTTATTAATTTAAAAGATATATTTGGATTTACTAATGCAAGTCTTGTTATTACATCTTCTATGTAACCTGCTTCTGTAAAGTCCTTTTTTAAAAATTTATAACGTACTGGTGTATTAAAAAATAAATTAGTAACTGTAATTGACGTACCTACTGGTGCTGCAACTTCTTCTTTCTCTAGTACTTCTCCTGCCTCTACAGTAATCTTATTTCCTACTTCATTTTCTTCAGTTCTAGAAATCATACTAACATTTGCAATAGATGCAATACTTGCTAAAGCTTCTCCTCTAAATCCCATAGAGCTGACTGTTTTTAAATCTTCAGCTTGTCTTATTTTACTTGTTGCATGTCTTTCAAATGCAATTTCCATATCATCTGGTAAAATTCCTTTTCCATCATCTGTAATTCTAATAAATGAAATTCCTCCATTTTTTATTTCTATATTTATATTTTTTGCACCTGCATCTATAGAATTTTCTACCATTTCCTTTACAACAGACGCAGGCCTTTCTATAACTTCTCCTGCAGCTATTTGATTTATTGTAAGCTCATCTAATAATACTATTTTTCCCATTTATTTTCTCCCTTAAAATTTTACATTTTTTAGATTATATCACTAAATATTTATTTTTGTATAGGGTTTTTTAAATTTTTATTACAACAATAGGTAGCATATGCATTGCATTAGATTTTATAAACTGTAACACATTTCTTTTATTTGAATATTATATACCATACTAAGAAAACCTAAAGTTTTCTTTAACCTAAGGAGGTAACTGTTATGGGAAATTGCTGTTGTAATGACAACATCTTATGGTTCATCATTCTTTTCTTACTTCTTTTCTGTGGATGCGGAAACAACGGTTGTGGAAGATGTTGCAACTCTTGTAATGATAACTGAGGATGTTAATTTAGACGTTAGAAATTAGATATTAAAAAAAACATATCCTAATTAAATTTCTTATTTATAGATTTCTAATGTCTACAATTAAAAGGAGGTGAAAAGATATGCCAGAAAATAGAGGATGCGGTGGATGCGGATTCGGTGGAGATTGCTGCTGGATTATAATATTATTCATATTAATAATTTGTTGTTGTGGAAATAACAATGGATGTTGCTAATACTTTAAAAACAAGGAAGCTACTAGCTTCCTTGTTTTACTATATATTTCATTAATACATTCCACCCATTGCTGGTGCTCCTTCATCATGAGCTCCACATCCACATGCTTTTTCTTCTTTTTTGTCTGTTACTAAGCTTTCTGTTGTAAGTACCATAGAAGCTATACTAGATGCATTTTGTATTGCACTTCTTGTTACTTTTGTAGGATCTACAACTCCTGCTTTTTTCATATCTACATATTCTTCATTTGAAGCATCAAATCCTATTCCTTTTTCAGATGTTTTAACTTTTTCTAATATAACTGCTGGTTCTAATCCTGCATTTCTTGCTATTTGCATTATTGGTTCTTCTAATGCTTTTAATACTATTTTTGCTCCTAGTTTTTCTTCTTCATCTAAACTTTGGGCTAGTTTTTCTACTTTAGGAATTACATTTACATATGCTGTTCCTCCTCCTGCTACTATTCCTTCTTCTACTGCTGCTTTAGTTGCAGAAAGTGCATCTTCTATTCTTAATTTCTTTTCTTTCATTTCTATTTCTGTTGCAGCTCCAACTTGAATTACTGCAACTCCACCTGCAATTTTTGCAAGTCTTTCTTGTAGTTTTTCTTTGTCAAATTCGCTTTGTGTTTCTTCTATTTGTGTTTTTATTTGTCTAACTCTTTCTTCTATTTTAGTTTTATCTCCGCTTCCATCTACTATAATTGTATTTTCTTTTTGTACTTTAACTTGTTTTGCTCTACCTAATTGTTCAACTGTTACATCTTTTAATTCCATTCCTAAGTCTGAAGATATAACTTCTCCTCCTGTTAAAATAGCCATATCTTGTAGCATTTCTTTTCTTCTATCTCCATATCCTGGTGCTTTTACTGCTACTACATTTAATACTCCTCTTAATTTGTTTAATATAAGAGTTGATAATGCTTCTTGTTCTATATCTTCACATACAATTACTAATTTTCCACTTGATTGCATTAGTGTTTCTAATAATGGTAAAATTTCCTGAATATTGCTTATTTTTTTATCTGTTAATAATATATATGGATTTTCTACAATAGCTTCCATTTTATCTGTATCTGTTACCATATATGGTGAAATATATCCTTTGTCGAATTGCATTCCTTCTACTACATCTACAGATGTCTCAGATGTTTTAGATTCTTCTATTGTAATTACACCATCTGTTGAAACTTTTTCCATTGCATCTGCAATTAGTGTTCCTATTTCTTTATTATTTGCAGAAATACTTGCAACTCTTGCAATATCTTCCTTTCCATTTACTGGTGAACTTATTTCTTTAATTCCTTCAACTGCTTCATTTACAGCTTTATCTATTCCTCTTTTTATTGCCATTGGGTCTCCACCTGCTGCAACATTTTTTACACCTTCTTTTATCATACTTTGTGCAAGAACTGTTGCTGTTGTTGTTCCATCTCCTGCAACGTCATTTGTTTTTGTAGAAACTTCTTTAACTAAACGTGCTCCCATATTTTCGAAACTATCTTCTAATTCTATATCTTTTGCTATTGTTACACCATCATTTGTAATAAGTGGTGCTCCAAAACTTTTATCTAATACAACATTTCTTCCTTTTGGTCCTAATGTTACTTTTACTGTGTCTGCTAATTTATTAACACCTTCTAATAAAGATTTTCTGGCTTCTTCGCCGTATATAATTACTTTTGACATTTTTCATTCCTCCTAAAAAATTAATTATTTTAAATTTTATATTAAATGTATTTAGGTTGATGTTTCCATAGCAGTTTAAATGCAATAAATTACAGATATTGTATGCCTATGGCATAACATCTACCTTCACCTACAATTAATTATTCTACAATTGCAAGTATGTCTTCTTCTTTAACAATTATATATTCTTCTCCTTCGTATTTAACCTCTGTTCCTGCATATTTGCTTACAATTACATTATTACCTTTTTGTATATTCATTTGCTCTCTTTTTCCATCTACCATTCTTCCTGGTCCTACTTCTATTACTTCTGCTATTTGTGGTTTTTCTTTTGAACCACTACTTAATATAATTCCACTTTTTGTTGTTTCTTCACTTTCTTTCATTTTTATTAATACTCTGTCTGCTAATGGTTTAATCATTTATATTACCTCCTTAAAAAATTTAACTTAATCTTGTTTTAGCACTCTTTAAAAGAGACTGCTAATAATTTATACCCATTTTATATAAATGTCAATAGAAATATAAAAATTTCATATATTTTTTACCTAAAAAAACGGACTTTATTAACATTATCTTATTTAGAACATTTTAAAGTTCTAAGTCTTTGTTCATCCAAAGAGCATTTTTTTGTAGAATGCTTTGTATTATAGTAAATTTAAAAAAACTTTTCTATAATATAATAAAAGTACAAGCTATTTGCCTGTACTTTTATTATATGAATATATTTTTGTTTGTAGAACTTTATTAGATAAATTCTATATGTTTAATTTTATTTATTAGGGTCAATTTTGCCAAAAGCAGTTTACTTTATAAAATTTATTTTATACATGATTTTATTAATCCCACAAATAGTGGTGATGGGTTGTTTGGTCTAGATTTTAATTCTGGATGAAATTGACTTGCTATAAAATATGGATGATTTTTTAGTTCTACCATTTCTACTAATTTACCATCTGGTGATGTTCCAGAACAAATTAACCCTGCCTTTTCTAATTTTTCTTTATAGTTATTATTGTATTCAAATCTGTGTCTGTGTCTTTCTGAAATTTGTTCAATTCCATATATTTTTTTAGCTAAGCTTCCTTGTTTTAGTACACATGGATATGCACCGAAGTCTCATTGTTCCACCTTTTTTTCTTATGCTTTTTTGGTCTTCCATTATATGTATTACTGGATTTAAAGTTTCTTCATTTAATTCGGTTGAATTTGCATCTTTTATATTTAAAACATTTCTTGCATATTCTATAACTGCTAGTTGCATTCCTAAGCATATTCCTAAAAATGGAATATTATTTTCTCTTGCATATTTTATGGTTTCTATTTTTCCTTCTATTCCCCTGTTTCCAAATCCGCCAGGAACTACTATTGCTTGATATTTTTCTAACTTTTGTTTTACATTATCTTTATTTATTTCTTCTGAATTAACTAAATCTATTTTTACCTTTACATTATTTGCAAAACCTGCATGTGTTAAGCTCTCTATTACAGA
>CANRKA010000021.1 GCA_947631025.1 uncultured Clostridia bacterium
AATTTAATTGATGTAGCAATAATAAAAACAAAAGTATTTAATCCAGATAGATTAAATGGTTATTACACCTTAAAATATGAAACAGGTGTAGATATTGTATCAGATACAGTTGAATTAGCTTGTTTTTATGATATAATACAAAAAGCAGGTAGTTGGTATAGTATAATAGACACAGAAACGGGAGAAATAATGCTAATAACAAATGCAGGAAACAATGATGAATTAAAATTTCAAGGTAAACCTGCTTTATTAGAGTTTTTAAGAAATAATGAAGAAATATTTAATTTAATTTATAAACAAGTAATGAAAAAACTAGAAGAATAAATATTTTTAGCTTTTTTCAAAAAATTTACAAAAAACTATTGACATTTTAATTATAGTATAGTATAATTAAATCAAAGTTAAGGAAAGGTAGGTAAAAGTAAAATGGAAATGTTAATAAATATATTATTTTGTATGGCAATAATACCAATATATGTATTTGGAATATTTGCAGTTATGTTATTAGTACAGTTAATAAGTTTTAGGATTTTTAAATTTAATTTATATAAATGGTTATGTTATAATTTAATAGATAAATATATGTAAAGGTGGTAAATGAATTGGAGTTAGAAAAAGCAATTAAATTAGTGGAAGAATTAAAAAATGAATTTCATCGTAATTATTGGGAAAAATTTTACACAGATACAAAATTATTAGAAAAATATGAAGCATTAGTTTCATTATTGCAATATGTAGAATATAATTCAACGCCTAGGAGCAATATAGAAATAAAGTTAGAAATATTAAAACGAAAAAAAGTATCATTATTAGAAAAACCTGTAAGACAAGCACAAATTAGAATTTTACAAGAGTTATTGGAGGAAAACAAATGAATAAACCGACAAGATATTATTCAAGTAAACAAGAAAAACAAATAGCAAAAACAGTAGGAGGAAAATTACAGGCAAATAGTGGGGCAACATTATTTAATAAACGGAGATATAACAACAGATACAGGATGGCTTATAGAAGCAAAAACTTGTATGAAAGAACAAGAAAGTTTTAGTATAAAAAAAGAATGGTTAGAAAAGTTAAAACAAGAAGCATTTGGAATGAATAAAGAATATTATGCATTAGCATTTAATTTTGGAGAAACAAACGCAAAAAATTATTATATATTAGATGAACGAATATTCAAGCAAATAATTGAACTCTTAAAATAAATTGAATAGGAGTTTATGCTTATGGATACAGATGACGAATTAGTAATAAACAATATGAAATTGGCTTATAAGTTAAGTTATGATTTATATAAAAAATATCGTTTATATTTGAATATTGAATTGGAAGATATACAATCACTTTGTTTTTTAGGATTAGTTAAAGCATCAAAAACTTTTGATAAAAATATAGCAAGTTTTTCAACCTATGCTTATAATATAATGAGTAATGAAGTAATAAAATATATTAAATCTATCTATAAATATAAAAACGATATATCGTTATATAAAGAAAATGAAAATGGAAATACTTTAGAAGATGTTTTAGAAGATAATTTTGATATTGATGAAGGATTAAATAAAGATGTATCTAAAAGCGTTTTATATCATTATTTAAATCAATTAGACGAAAAGGAAATAAAAATTATTGAATATAGTTTAAAAGGATTAAGTCAGCAACAAATTGCAGAAAAATTAAATTTAACAAGAAATACAGTAAATAAAATATATAATAAAGCAATAAATAGATTAAGATTTAAGTTTTTACTTGAACAAAAATTAAAATTAGATAAAGGAGAGAATTATATATGATATATTTAAAAATAAATATTGATTTAATATATAAAGAAAAAGAATTATTAAAAGAACAGTTAAGAGAGTGGGAGGAAAGATATAGAAATACGGAAGATGAATTTTATAAAAAATCTTTTTGGAGGCAAATTAATAGATGTCAAGCTAGTTTAGATACGTTAAATTGGATGATATACAACGGAGAACAAATTAAATTGCCTGCATATTGTAAATTTTGTAATAATGTGTTAGTTTCAAGTAATGAATTAGAAACAGGAATATGTAGTGAATGTATGAAACATATAGAATATGACCCAAGATAAAGGAGGTAAAGTAAATATGGATATACAAATAGGAGATAGAATAACATATAGGAATAAAAAATTAGATAAGATATTTATAGTTATGGTATATAGTTACCAATTAATTGACAGTTTACAAGATATAGAATTAAACGAAATCTTAAAAATAGAACGACCAAAATATGAAGTAGTAGAAGGAAATAACGAATTGCTAACAGATGAAGAACGAGAGTTTTTAAGACTAACTCTAAAATTCGAAGATACTAAAATAGCTCATATAAGAAAAACCCAAAATGTATTTGATGATAGATTAAGGTTAGAAATAAATGGGATAACAACTGGTCATTGGATTTTTATAAAAGACAATTATTTTAATAACTTAGAATTAAATAAAAATTATGAATTAAAAGAACTAGGATTGGAGGAATAATATATGGGAAGTCAGACTTTAGCAACAAAATATAGACCTAAAACTTTTGAAGATGGATTAGTTGAACAAGATTATGTTAAAGTGATATTAGAAAATCAAATTAAAAATAATGATGTGAAGAATTCATATATTTTCACTCGGACCTGCCGGAACGGGTAAAACAACAATTGCTAGAATATTTGCAAATGCAATAAATGAAAATCAAGGAATGCCTATTGAGGTTGATGCTGCTAGTAATAATCGGAGTAGATAATATAAGAACTATAATAGATGACGCAAAATTTAAGCCATTAGATAGTAAATATAAAGTATTTATATTAGATGAACGGTCATATGTTATCAATGGGAGCATGGAATGCCTTATTAAAGTTATTAGAAGAACCACCAAAAACAGCTGTGTTTATTATAGCGACTACAGAAATAAATAAAGTACCCGATACTATAAAAAGTCGTTGTCAGATTTTTAATTTTTCAAAAATTAGCTTAACGGGTATAGTAAGTAGATTGAAATATATAATTGAACAAGAAAATACAAACGGAGAAAATATAACTTATGAAGAAGATGCTTTACAATATATTCGGAAAGATTAGCGAACGGACGGAATGAGAACTAGTATATCGAATTTAGCAAAATGTTTAGGATATTCAACAAATTTAACAGTAGAAAATGTAGTAAAAGCATTAGGAATAAGCGATTATGAAAGTTTAGACTTATTATTAAAAGATATATTAGATAAAGATAAAATGTATGTTATTAGAATAATAGAAGAAGTATATGGTCAAGGAAAAGATTTAAAGCAATTTATAAAACAATTTATTCAATATATTTTAGATATATGTAAATATAGTATATATAAAGATTATGATTATATACAAATACCAAATACAATAGATTTAAAATATTATGATGTAGTAGATTACAATGATTTATTAAATATATTAGATAATATAATAGAATTACAAAATCAAATAAAATATGAAAGTAATCCAAAAGTATTAATAGAAGCAAAAATGTTATTATTATGTAAAGGAGAGTAAAATGTTTATAGTATTAATTATTTGTGTATTTATATTGTTAATTATAGTATATTTAGATTTTAAATCACGTAATAACCCTAAAGAAGAATGTAATATGTCAAATAAATGTTGTTTTTATAATATATGTGATAAGCAAAAACCTGATAAATATTGTTTTAAATCTACTTCTAGTTGGTATAAATATAATAAAGGAGTAAATAAATGATAGGTCAAATAAATTTATTAAAACAAATAGATAAATTGATACAAGAAAACACTTTACAAATTTAATTATTTGTTATATAATAAATATGTTCAAGTAAGTAAAAGAAGTTTATATTAATATGCTCTTTGAGAGGGCTTACTTGAACAATAAAAACTCTCATTGTAGCATACTAATATAAGCTTCTTTTATTTATTTTTACAAAAAGATAAATATTAGGGGGAAACAAATGGAAACTTATAAGGTTTATAAACATACAAGTCCATGTGGAAAAGTTTATATTGGTATAACTAAAAGAAGTGTTAGAGGAAGATGGGCTAATGGAGCTGGATACAGATATAATAAATATTTTAGTAGGGCAATACAAAAATATGGATGGGACAATTTCAAGCACGAAGTATTATTTGAAAATCTAACAGAAGAAGAAGCTTGTCAAAAAGAAATTGAATTAATATCAGAATATCAAGCAACTAATCCAGAATTTGGTTATAATATATTTTTAGGTGGACAAAAAGGTGCTGAGGGATTGCATCTTTCTGAAGAAACTAGATTAAAAATGAGTAAAACTAAAAAAGGTAAACCTAATCTAAAATTAAGAGGACATAAGAGGTCAGATGAATTTAAACAAAGACTATCACAAAATAATGGTATGCATACAGAAATTGGTTATAAAAATTGGTATGAAGCTACACATACTAAAGAATATATAGAAAAATTAAGAACAGCTGCTTTGAATATGTCAGATGAAACAAAACATAAAATTAGTGTTACTATGGGAAAACCTGTGGCACAATATGATTTAAATAATAATTTACTCTCAACTTATTATTCAATTAAAGAGGCTTCAAAATGTACTGGAATTAGTGTAAATTCAATTCGATTTGGGTGTAATAATCAAATAAAAAATCCTAGACAATATATATGGAAATTTATAGATAAGGAGTAATTATATGATTGGACAAATTAATTTAATAAATAATATAAATAATTTAGTTGATACAAATAAGTTACCTCATTTTATAATAGTTTCTGGATGTAAGGGACAAGGTAAAAGTACAATAATACAATATATTTCAGATAAATTAGGTGCTACTTTAATAAATATAGAGCCAAAAATAGATTATATTAGAAATTTAAAAGAATTAGCTTTAAAATCATCTACATTAGTATTATTTAGTATAAATAATGCCGATGAATTATCTAATCAAGCGAGTAATTCATTGTTAAAAATTGCAGAGGAATGTCCTCAAAATGTATATATAATTTTAGAGTTAAACGATATAAATAATACATTAGAAACAATAAGAAGTAGATGTCAAGAATTTAAAATGGAAAATTATACAAAAGAGGAGTTAAAAAGATTAATTGATTTAACACATGAACCTTTAGGGGAAACAGAAGATATATTATTAGATATATGCCAAAATAAATATCAAATAGATTTAATGATAAAATATGGAGTAAAAGAATTTTATAAATTTGTAGAAAAAGTAGTAGATAATATATATAAAGTACAAAGTGCAAATGCTTTTAAATTAGAAGAAAAGTTAGACATAAAAGGTGATGGAAATGGATATGATTTAGATTTATTTTTTAATACATTTAATAATATATGTTTTGATAAGGCTTGGGAAATAGTTGGTATAGATAGCAAACAAGAAGAACATAACAAATATATAAATAGTATTATAAAAACAACGGAATATAAAAATAAATTAAATATAAAAGGAATAAATAAATTAAGTTTATTGGATAATTGGATAATTGCAATTCGTAAAATATGGAGGTAATAATATGATAAAAATAGATAATGAATATAATATAAATGCGAATGAGAATTGTTATACATTAGAAAGAGTGTCAGTAATAAGTGATAAAGAAAGTAAAAATTATGGACAAGAAGTAAAAACAATTGAAGGATATTATACAACATTAGAAGGAGTAGCGAATGGATACACAAAACAAAAAATTAGAAAATATGTATCAAAAGAAGATGAAAATACATTAAAAGAGTTGTTAGATTATATTAAAGATTTAGAAAAATATTTAAAAGATAAATTATGGAAGGTATAAATATGGAAAAGAAAATAGCAAAAACAGATATGACATATTGTGTAAATAATAAATGTAAACAAAGAAAAGAATGTTTTAGATATAAAGAAAATTATTATTTTGATGGAAGCTTATATTATTCATTTTGTGAATTTGCAGAAGATTATTGTAATAAAGGAGTAAGTAAATAATATGGAAGATTTAGAAAAAGCTATAAAAAATATACAAAAAGATATTGAACTTGCAAAAGATGGAGAAGGATTTGATACAGAAGTTTTATGTGATAAGTATGATTTAGAAATTGTTTTAAATTATTTAATACATAAGAAAAATAAGATAGAACCTATAAATGCTTATAAATTGATAGAACAAAAATTTATGTCAGATAAATTAAAGGAATATAATTATGATACTTTTATGGAATTGTTAAAGAATAGTGAACTGGAAATTGTAAATAAAATTACTGAGATTATAGATTATATAAATAATAATAAGGAGTAAGTAAATGAATTTACAAGAATTACAAAAACAAATAATAAATAAACAAGTAGATAATTTTTATATATTCACAGGAGAAGAAATAGCAGTACAAAAAATATATATAAATAAAATAGTAGAAATAACACAATTAGAAATTCAATATGTAGAAGATTTTAAAAGTATATATAATAAATTATCTATAAATGATTTTTTAAATATAAAGAAATTATATGTAATAATAGATGATATAGAATTTACAAAACAAGAAAAAGCGTGGCAAGATATAAATACAAATGGAAATGTACTAATATTTAAGTATAATGGTAAACCAGTTGTAAGTGGAAAATTTTTTCTACATTTTAAAGATAGATTAGTAGAATTTAATAAGTTATCAGATGAAATATTAACAAAATATATACAAAGGGAAATAAATTTAGAAAAAGAATATTGCAAACAGTTGATAGATATTTGTAATAGTGATTATAATAGAATATTGCTAGAAATAGATAAAATAAGACAATATGCAAAAACTCAAAGAGTAGATGTTCCTTATGAATTTATATTTAATATATTGAATAATGAAGGAGCATTTAATAAAGAAATAACAGATATAACATTTGAATTTATAGAAAAAGTAATAACAAGACAAGAAAAAGAAAGTTTAGATTTATACAATAAATTAAAACAAAATCGGAGAAAGTAATATAAAATTATTAAATTTATTGTATAATAATTTTAGAACAATATTATTGATACAAAGTTGTAAATCAAATGATATAGAAAAAACAACAGGATTAACAAATGGGCAGGTATATTATAATAAAGATAAAGTAGGATATTATACAATAGGAGAATTAGTAAATGCTTTAAAAACAATACAAAAAACTGAGGAAGGAATAAAAACAGGTAAAATAGATGAACAAATAAGTGTTGATTATGTTTTGTGTAATATATTATAAACAAAGGAGGAATATATAATGGAACATGCATATTTTCAAGAAAAAATTTGTCCGATATGTGGTAAAACATTTTGTATTTTAAATGCAAGTGATTGGGCATATAAATTATTACAAAATAAATATAAGGGCACAAGAAAAAAATATTATTGTAGCTATAAATGTTATAGAAAAGCAGGTGGTGATAGTGGATGGGTTAAAATATACTAATATAATATCTAAAAAATATTGTAAAAGATGTCATAGAGAATTAAAAGATGAAAAATCAAAACAACTTGGATATGGAAAAATATGTTATAAAAAGATAAATTTACAAAATAAAAATTATTTATTTGAAATGGAGGAATAATATGAAAAAATTTGGTATTATTTTTTTATTTTTATCAGCAATTATAGTTTCAATTTATTTAATATTTATTTCACTTGCAATACATCCTGGGTGGGGTGTAGGTGCAATATTAATAATATCAGGAGCATGGTCATATGTAATAGAATATATATTTGATTATTATGAAAGAAAGGGGAAAAATAAGTAGTGAATAAAGTAGAAGTAGTAGAATATATAAACAATTCAATATCAATATTTCCATTATATAAATTAATGCAAGAAATGAAACAAAATGGTTCGATGTATTGGGCAAATAGAATAGAAGAAATAATAAATTTGGAGGTGAATAATGCAAAATAAAGAAAATGAAAAGATAGAATTAAATGAAAGAGATATAAAAGTATATTATAATTTAGCAAATCATATAAATATATTAAGTCAAAATATAGGTATATTAGGAACATATGAGAAATATAGAAAATATATAAATACAATAATAAAAAGATATACAGGGAGGCAAGATGTACAAATATTAAAAAGTAAAACAAGTGTGAGAATAATAGATAGAGGATTAGAAACAAATTTTATATGGATAAATACATTAGAACAACTATATAATAAAACATTTAAAAAATATGTATAGAAAATTAATATATAAACTTTTGCAGAATAGAGGTTAATAAAAACCTCTATTTTTTTTTATTAAAATTTCAATAAAAAAGTTTACATTTTACTTGAATAAAGTATATAATATATATGTATAAGTATATTAATTTATTTTTAGGAGATAAAATGTTAAATAGTTTACATATATTTTTAATTCTATTAGCTTGGTTATTAGTTGGAATAATAATACTATTATGTAGGCGAAAAATAGTAATATATATAAGAGAAACGGGGCAAATAATAGCTATAGTAAAGCCTTTAATATATTCAAAGCAAATATTGCATAAAGATTTAGATTTTAGCATAACAACTGATAATATAAATTTAACTCATAATAATGGCAAAGTATATATAAACAAGGAGGAAAGCAAAAATGAATAAAAGGGCACTGTTTTTAGATACAACAGATGAACAAAAAGAGAGAATAGAAGTAATAAGAAGTTCATTTAGTAATATGTACGATGTAATCGATATAAATTGTCGAGAAAATACTGAAACAAGAAAAGCATTAGAAAAATTAGAAGAAGCACAATTTTGGGCAATAAAAGGAATAACAAGGGAGTAAAAATGCAATTAGAGAAAATTAATATAAATGAATTAAATCCTTATGAAAATAATGCTAAAAGACATCCAAAGAAACAGGTAGAAAGAATAAAACAATCAATAAAAGATTTTGGATTTAATGACCCTATTGCAATAGATGAAAATAATATAATAATAGAAGGGCACGGAAGATATGAAGCATTAAAACAATTAGGGTATAAAGAAATAGAATGTATAAGATTAAATAATTTATCAAATGAACAAAAGAAAGCTTATATATTAGTGCATAATAAGCTGAATATGGAAACAGGTTTTGATGACAAACTATTAGCAAAAGAATTAGATAGTATAACAAATTTTAAAATGGATGATTTTGGATTTAATATAGATTTATCATTTGATTTATTATTTAAAGAAAATGAAAGGCAAAGAACAAATGATACATATAATTTAGACTTAGTAAATATAGATAATTCATCAGATAATTTTTGGCAAATGCCTATAATAAAGAATGATAATTATATACCTGATGATATTATACGGATTTAATTATGCAAAAACAAGTGAAAATAAGAATGTTGGAATACATTTTTACCTAGATGATTATCAATTTGAAAGATTGTGGAATAATCCCGCAGAATATATAGATATATTAAAGCAATATAATTGTATATTTAGTCCTGATTTTAGTTTATATATGGATATGCCAATGCCTATGAAGATATGGAACATATATAGAAGTAGAGTTTTGGGGCAATATTATCAAGAACAAGGAATAAAAGTAATACCAACGATAAGTTGGGCAGAAAAAGAAACATATGAATTTTGTTTTGAAGGAATACCAAAAGGAAGTATAGTAAGTATATCAACAATAGGAGTAAAAAGAAACAAAGAAGCATTAAAGATATGGCAAGATGGTGTAACAGAAATGATAAAAAGAATTGAGCCGAGTATAATATTAATATATGGACGGTAAATTAGATTATGACTATGGAAACATAGAAGTAAAATATTATGAAAACAAAGTAACAGAAAGGATGAATAATAATGGGAGGTAGAGGAGCAAGTAGTAGTTCAGGAGGAATTTTAGGTTTAACAAATAGAATTTTATCAAAAGCAGATACAAAAGGAGCAGTAAGATTTTCATTAGAAGGAAATGGTACATTATTTAGAATGACTAAAAATAATGGTACATATACAATAAAAGCAGGAAATAGGGTATATGCTAAAAATGTAAGTGCAAGTGAAGCAAGAAAAGTTATTAAAGATACTCAAGATAGATTTAATAGGATGAATGAAAGTTTTAGGCGTAGAAAATAAAAGTAAGGAGAAATAAATAATGGGTGGACGTGGTGCAAATAGTAGTAGTAGAATTAATGCTATAAAATTAACTAAAGATTTAACATCTGCAAAAAGAAATGAAACAAGATTAGAAAAAATATATAAAGGAAAAAGTGGAGCAGAAACAGTATTTAATTGGAATAAACAAATATCATTATATCGGAAGAGAAAAAGCACAAAAAGCATATAATAAAGTAAGACAAGAAAGAAACAAAGCATATGAAAATTATATAAATGCAAAAGAAAAAAGAGAAAAAATAGAAAGAAAAATAAATAGAATACAGGCAAGAAATAGAATAGATGAAGATGTACCATTTTAATATAATTAAGTTTACATAAAGGAGATGAAATAAACATTGGCAAATGAGCAGAATTTAATACCTAATAGTAAGAGAACTCCGAAAGAACTTCGAGAAATGACATCAAAAGGTGGTAAGAGAAGTGGTGAAGTAAGAAGACAACAAAAGACATTTAGAGAGTTATTTACAAACTTTTTAAATAAGCAAGTAACAATGGATAAACTAAAAGAACAAATGGAACAATTTGGATTTACAGACAAAGAAATAATAAACAAAAACGCATTAGTATTAGCACAATTTAGAGAAGCAATGAATGGAAATATAAAAGCATTTGAAATGATAAGAGATACAATGCGGAGAGAAACCAGCAGAGAAAGTAGAAGCTGATGTGAGTGTTGAAAGGGTGGAAGAATATAGAAAGGAATTATCAATAGAAGAATTAAGACAATTAGCATATAAGAAAGAGGAGGATAAACAATGAGTGAAATAGATAAATGGTTTGTAAATTGTGGTTATGATATAACAACAAATAAAGATATAACATTAAATGATAAAAATAACAATATATTAGGGCATCAGGTATTTTCATATACAATATATGAAAAAGGAGATAAACAAACAATAGAATTCTATGATAATAAACAGATATTGTTTTCTATTACAGATTGCAAAGATACGATAGGATTAGATACAAGTACATTACAAAAAGTAATGGAAAAAGCAAAGGAATTAGGATTAAATGAATAGTATTCCAGAAAGTCAGCAAAGAGATATAAAAATAGCACTTGCAGGATTAACATTTTTTGATTATTGTAAAATAGTAGACGATGGAGATTTTTACAATGAAGAAAATGCACCTTATCTAAAAGAAATATGTGATGCTTTACAAGAATTTGAAAACGACGATAATGAAGCAATAATAATAACAGAGCCACCAAGACATGGAAAAACAAGAACGGTAGGAAATGATTATGTGCAATGGTTATTAGGTAGGAATCCAAAATATAGGATAATGTTTCGGTGCATATAATACGCAATTATCAAGAAGAACGTCAAAAATAGTAAGAAATAAAATAGATGAAGCAAGCACAAAGTCAAGAATAACATTTACTAATGTATTCCCAAAAGCAAAATTAAAAGAAGGAAGTAAGTCAGTAGACTTTTGGGGAATGAGTGAAAGTGATGAGGATAATTTCTTAGCGATATCACCAAATAGTACATCAACACGGAATAGGCTGTGATTTTCTAATTATGGATGATACAATAAGAAACCCGTATGAAGCATATCATAAAGAATTAAAAAGGCAAATATTTGAAGATTGGTTTAGAGATACATTATATTCACGTTTAGAAGGAAAAAGAAAAATAATAGTTTCAGCAACAAGATGGGCAACAGATGACGTAGCAGGAAGATTAATGGAAATGCTAGAAGAACAACATAGAAAATACAGATTAATAACAAAAAAGGCATATAATCCAGAGTGGTTAGATAGAAGAGAATTGCAAGAAAAGTTTGGTGAGTATGGAATAGATACAGCAAATGATATAATACCTGTAATAAAGGATTTATCGGAAAAAGATGTTGAAAAGTCAATAACATTATTAAAAAATCCAATATTTAATAAAGCTATGTTAAATCCTGTACAATTAAGTTTTGAAAAATATTACAATGTATTGCGAACAATTGGAGAAGATATAGTAGAAGCAAACTATAACCAAATGCCAGTTGATTTAAAAGGTTGTTTATATCAAGAATTTTTGGAGTATGACAAAGGAGAGATTAAGTCAATAGATAATCCAAACGGCAAAATAGAATTTATGCAAATAAGAGCAAGAGCAGATACAGCAGACCAGCGGAGATGATTATTTATGTATGATAATATATCGGAGTAACAAGAGATAAACAAGCTTATGTTTTAGATGTATATTATACGCAAGACCCTATGGAGGTAACAGAAAGAAAAGCGGCAGAAAAGTTACTTGAATATAATGTCGAATTGTTTAGACCAGAAAGCAACAATGGACGGTAGAGGATGGGCAAGAGCAGTACAAAGAATATATGAGCAAGAATTGCACGGAACAAGGTGTGCAATAAAATGGTACACACAAACAATGAACAAAGAAGCGAGAATATTAAGTAATGCTCCAGAAGTAATGAGGCTAATACATTTTCCATATGATTGGAAACATAGATGGAGGGAATATTATCAGTCAATGAAGGAATATCAAAGGCAAGGAAAAAATGAACATGACGACGCAGAAGATTGCACAACATCAATAGCAGAAGAATTAAGTATAAATAGAGGATTAAGAGGAGCATAGGATATATGACAAAACAGGAAAAAGAAAAATTACAAGATATAATAAAACAAATGGAAAAGGCAATGAATTTAGCAAATAACTGCATAGAGGAAAGAATAGTTATAGCAGATAGTGATAGTTTAAATTTTGGGAGAAAACAAGCACATAATTACGATATAGAACTTTTAAAAGAATTTTTAAGAGGTGCGTAGGATATATGAAAAAATATAGAAAATGCAAAGTAATGTTTACAGATGATTTAAAAACTGATATAAGTGTAAAACCAATAGAGTTAATTGTAAATCAAAAAGGACAGATATATAATAGAGCTAAAGTAAAACAATTAGAACAAAAAATAAAAGAAAATGATATAGAAAGATAGGAGGACTTAATATAAATGGAAATAAGTCAAATGGATTTAATTAATGCAAGTATAGAATACGGAGCAAAAGGAACAACAAATAAAGAAATAACAAAAAATATATTAAGTGAATGGCGAGGAAGTCAAAAGATACTAGATATGGTAGATGCAGAAAAATATTATCTAGTACAAAATACAGGAATAGATAGTAAAACAAGAGATTATAGAGATACTAATGGAGTATTAGTACATAATGAAACATTAACAAACACAAAAGCAAGAACATCAAGATATAGAAATAATGTAAATAGAAAAATAAATTTTGCATTAAATAAACCCTTTGTTATTAGCTGTGATAACGAAAAATATAAAGAAGAGTGGGAAAACTTTTTAAATGATAATATACGAGATATAATATCAAGAACAGGCAAGCAAGGAATAAATAAAGGAATAAGTTGGGATTATGTATGGATAGATGAACAGGGTAAATTACAAATAATAGATACAGAAAGCCAAACAATATATCCAGCATGGACAGATATTGCACACACAAGACTTGATGCAATAGTAAGAGATTATATTGTAAAAGAATATAATAATCAAAGTTCATCAGATGTGTATAAAGTAGAGTTTTGGGATAATGAAATAGTACAAAGATTTATTGACTACGGAAGAGGAGAAGGAACAGGTGATTTAGAGGATGAAGCAATAGGAGATAATGAAGAAAGCGAATTAGATAGTAGAACAACATCAGTATTGCAAGCACATATGACAAAAACAAATGAAGCAGGAATAAAAGAAGGAGTAAGTTGGGGAAGAGTACCTTTTATTTACTTTAAAGGAAATGACGATGAGCTTCCATTATTAAATGAGTGCAAGGACGATATAGACAATAGAGATATGATAAAATCAAAAGGAATAGATAGTGTATTAGATGATATAGACCCAGTATTAGTAGTCGAAGATATAGACCCAAGTATTGGAAATTTAATAGAGGCAAGACAATTAATACAAAATAGTAGAATTATATCAGTTGAACAGGGTGGAAAAGTTTATTATGTAAAAGTAGACAATGATATAACAAATGTAAAAGAACAGATAGACCAGATAGACAAAGATTTAATAAATGATACAAATGATATAGATGTAACAAAAATAGAATTTGGAAGTAATCCAAGTGGAGTAGCATTAAGAATGTTTTTTGAGCCATTGAATATATGGGCAAATGGATTTGAAAAGCAATTTAGAGTATTTATGAAACAACTAAAATATTTCTTTGATATGTGGTTAAGTTTTAAGGGTGAATTAGGAAGTTTTGAGCAATTACAAGAAATAGATATAACGTTTACATTAGACAGAGATTTATTAATAGATGAAAGTACAATTATTAATAATTTAATGCAAATGCAAGACGAAATAAGTCAAGAAACAAGACTTGAGTTAAATCCATATGTTGATGACGTGGAAAAAGAAAAGAAAAGGCTTGAAGAAGATAAACAACAAGCATTAAAAGACCAAGAACTATTTGGTTTTCAACAAGATGTGGATAACTCTGTGGATAATTCACAGCAAAATGTACAAAATGAAGAAGATGAAGAAAAAACAATAAATGAGAATAAAAAATAAGCGATTTTTATTTTAAATTAATAAAACTATATGTCTAAAAATAAAAAACGGAATAAGGAGTGATTATGTGTGTCTAAAGTTAATCCTGATGAAAAACAGATAAAATATTGGCGAGATAGAGCAGAAAGTAATTATTTAATAGGAGAAAAAGAAGGATTAGAACTTGCAAAATCACTTCAAAAGAATTATCAAGAATGTATAAAGCAAATAGAAAAAGAAATAAACGCATTTTATCGGAAAATATGCAAAAGATAATAAGATAAGTTGGTCAGATGCAAAAAAGTTATTAGATACAAATGAATTAAAAGGCTTTAAAAAAGATTTAAAAGAATATATAGAAGAATTAAAAAAAGAAGGATATCCAAAAGAAGAAAGTCAAAAGTTAAAAAACTTATATGTAAAATCAAGAATATCAAGACTTGAAGCATTAAAAGCAAATATACAGTTTGAATTAGATAAAATAACAAAACAAAATAGTGAACAAATGCAAGAATATTTTTCAAATGTATATGAAGAGCAGTATTATAGAACAATATTTGATGTTCAACAGAATATAGGGTTAGCAACAACATTTACAAAACCTGATACAAATTTAATACAAAAAGCAGTTGCAAAAAATTATATATTAGGCAATTATAGTATAGATGGAAAATATACAGTATGGAAGAATATAGAATATTTACAAACAACATTAGAGCAAAAGATACCTCAAGGATTAAATTTAGGATATAATCCAAGAAAATTAGCCGATATAGTAGATAAACAATTAAAAACAGGATATAATGCGACAGTAAGATTAATAAGAACAGAATATAATGCTTTACAAAATGAAGCTACATTTGAAGGATATAAAGCTTGTCGGAATTAGTCAATATCAAATATTAGCAACATTAGATAGTAGAACAAGTTGGATATGTCAAGATATGGATGGAGTAATAATTCCTTTAAGTGAAAAAGAAGTAGGAGTAAATTATCCACCATTTCATCCTAATTGTAGAACAACAACTATTCCATATTTTGAGCCAGATGAAATAGATGAACAATTTGGAATAGGAACAAGATTAGCAAAAGATGAAAATGGAAAATATATGGAAATTCCTGCAAATATAGCATATAAACAATGGAAAGAAAAATATTTATAAAAATTGCAAAAAAAGTTTACACTTTATGTAAAAACTAACTATAATATATATGTATAAAACTATTTTAAGGAGGAATTATCAATAATGGATAATGATACAAATAACCAACAAAATCAAAATGTTGGTGCAAATCCAGAAAATGGAGCAAATGAACAAACACCTGTAAATACACAGGGCAACACAAATAATGAACCTCATGTTGATACAAACGATGGGGGCAAATTTACTCAAAAGGATTTAGACGATGCTTATGCAAAAGCAAGAGGAACAGCAGAAAGAGAAACAACAAAAAAGCTAATGGCAAAGTTAGGTCTAAAGCCAGATGAGGAAGATAAACTAGAAGCATTTAAAACAGCATATCAAAATAGTTTATCAGATGAAGAAAAACGCAACACAGAGTTGCAAGAATTACAAGCTAAAACTGCAGAGCTTGAATATGACCTTGAGGAGAAAGATTATACGATTAAAGCGTTAATTGAGCTAACTGGTAAAAATGAAAGTGATGTTGATGATATTGTAAAAATGTCAAAAGGATTAAAAACAGATGAAAATACAATAGAAGATTGTATTAAGAAAGTAATTTCAATGATAAATCCAAAAGTAGAACAAACAAAACCTGTTGAATCAACAACTACAAATATTCCAACAGGACAACCAATACAGCAACCAAGTCAAGTAGTAATTGATACTCAAGAAAATCCATTTAAACCAGGACCAACGTATAATTTTACAAAACAAGGCGAAATATTTAGAACTAATCCAGAACTTGCAAAGAAATTAGCAAGTGAAGCAGGAGTAGAATTAAAATTTTAGGAGGATAAAAAATGGAAACCGTAACAAAAATTAAAGACGTAGTAGTACCGGAGTTATTTACTCAATATGTAATTGAGAAAACAGCAGAAAAATCAAGACTATTACAATCAGGAATTGCAGTAGCAAATCCAGAAATTAACAGATTAGTTACAGAAGGTGGCAAAACAATGACAATGCCATTCTGGGCTGATTTAACAGGAGATAGTGAAGTATTAGACGACAGTAAAGCATTAACACCAGGAAAAATTGCTGCAAAAGCAGATATTGCAACATTGCTATTAAGAGGTAGAGCATGGGGTTCAAACGATTTAGCAGGAGCATTAGCAGGAAGTGACCCTCAAGCAGCTATTGGAGATAGAGTTGCAGATTGGTGGGCAAGAGATGAACAAAAAATATTACTTTCTGTACTAGATGGTGTATTTGCAAGTACAGAAATGAGCGACCACATATTAGATAAATCAACGGAAAAAATAAGTCCAGATATGATATTAGATGCAAAACAATTACTTGGAGATAGTGCAGACCAATTAACAGGTATTATGATGCATTCTGCAGTATATACAGAATTACAAAAACAAAATGTAATTCAATTTGTAGCAGCAGAAGGACCAAGTGGTTCACAAATTCAAATTCCTTCATATTTAGGATATAGAATTATCGTAGACGATGCGTTAAAAGATGCAGAAGGAGTATATACAGCTTACTTATTTGCAAGAGGAGTAATAGCAAGAGGAGATGGAACACCAGTATCAATGGTAATGACAGAAACAGATAGAGATAGTTTAGCAGGAGAAGATTATTTAATTAACAGACGTGCATTAGTATTACACCCATATGGAATTAAGTGGAAAGGTTCACCAGCCGGTTCAACACCAACAAATGAAGAATTAAAAGAAGGTGGAAACTGGGAAAGAGTATACGAAAGCAAAAATATCGGTATTGTTAAAGTTAAATTTAAAATAACAGAAGATTGAAGTGTTCCGGGTTTGTCTGAAACTCGTTTCGGCAGAAAAGTTTCAGACTTTATAGAAAACGACGTTAAGGTAAACTCAGCCGGAAAAGTGACCGGCACACTTAAATATGTAACAGGATACACAAAGTTTGATGAAACAACACCAGAACATCAAGAAGGAAATTATTTCCCATTTAAGTTAAATAAAGTTGGTACAGAAATAGAAGTAAAGAAAAATGGAACAACAGTAAGAAAAGTAGCTTATGACCCTAATTGGATAATAAGACTTGAAAATACAACAGATAAATTTGAGTTCTTATTAGACGGAGAAAGTTTAATAACATTAGACTTTTCAGATGTAAAACTATTATCAGGAGTAGAAGTAAAAGCACCTAGTGCAACAGTTGCAGTTGAAAATAAAACAGTACAAGATATTCAAAGCGGAATAAAAATATCAGATGATAATAAAGTTACAGGAAAATCTTTATATGTAAAAGGAATTAATAATGCTGGAGGAGATGGAAATTATTTAGTATTTACATTACCTCAGGCAAAAGACAAAGCAAATACTGTAACATGTACTTATGAGGGTGGAGATACTACTCAATTAAGTCCAGACGATTATCAATATTTAATCAAGCTAAAAGAGAAAAAGCCAGTTACAATAAAGATAACTGGAAAAGTAAATACAACTAGAAAACTTGATATATCAGAAGTTATATTAATGCAACCAATAAACGAAGTAATAACTGCGAGAGATGGTGAAGCTAGTACATATAATAAACAAGTCAAAGATTTACAAGAAAATATTGATATTACAGAAACTTCTTCAGGAAAAGGAGAAGCTACTGGAACTATTAAATGGGTAACAGATTATCAAAATGGAACAGGTATAACTGAAGGAAACTGGTTTGCTATTCATATTGATAAAACAAAATTGCCTAGTGAAAATGTAAAAGTTGGATTTGGAAATACATTAGTAGCACCAGACCCTAACGATTGGAATTATAATTTCCGTTTAAATGATAGGGAGGATAAATTACTTAAAGTTGAAGTTGATGGTAAAATCTTATATCAACTAGATTTAAGCAACCTAACATTATCACCAAAACAAGATTAAAAAATAAAAGGAGGTAAAACTAATATGGGATTAGGAGCATTTAACAGAATGAGAATGAGACAAGTAGAAGCAATGAAAGCAGAAAACATAAGAGAAGCTCTAAAAAAGGAAGAAGAAGTTGGAAAAGATACTATAAAATTAGTTGAAACTCCAAAAGATGGTTACAAACAACCAGACGAAAGAGATTTCAAAGAATTTAGAGAGCAAGAGGAAGAAAAAACAACTCTAGGTCCAAGAAAAAGAAAACCTAACAAGGAGTAATCTAAAATGGAAGATATTAATAGTGCTATAAAAGAAAATATATTGAAAGACTTTAAGGTATATAATGATATAAAAAATGCAGATGATAAAGAAAATCTGTTTAAATTATATGTTGATAAAGCAGTACAAACAATATTAAATCTAACAAATAGATTAAGCTTTCCAGAGCCTTTACGTTATATTGTATTAGATTTGATGAACGACTTTTTTGATGTCGCCAAGTCTAAAAATAACGAAACTCCTGCAACAACAGTAAAAGATATAACAAGTATGAGTGAAAGAGGAAGAACAGTAAGTTTTGGAAGTCAGTCAGCAACATATTATAGCACTTTAATATCTAAACATATAGATGAACAATTAGATATGCGTATGAAAGAAATATATAGGTATAGATTATTATATAGAGAGGTGTTAAGTACAGATGGACAAGATTAATTTTGAGCCAATAGGCGAAGCAATGAAAGCATTTGATACTGATGAAATAGATATAGGTAGAAGAATGCCAATACAAAATCCTGATGGAACGACAGGAGAAACAAATCAAGATAAACCTATATATGAACATATACCTTGCCATATTTCTTTTGATAGCATAGATAATCCAGACGAAAATACAGTTGATAGTGAACCTATTATAACAATGCTAACAATTAATTGTCCTTTAGAAGTAGATATACAAAAGGGAGATTATATAACAGCAAGAAAATTAAGTTTTAATGGAGAAGTATTAGAAACATATGTTGGAATAATAGGAGCACCAGAAGTAAATATGTCAAGGCAGTCTGCACAAATGCAAATGAAAACAGGTGTATAGAATATGAGTAGTAAACCAAAACATATAAGTTATCATAAAGGCGGAAAAAGTGGGTTAGATTTCAGTCAATATGCAAAATGGGTAAATCAAATAGGAGTTGCAAAAGAAGATTTTGAATTATTTTTGAAACAATTTTTATTAGAAATGGCTCAAAGAGTAGTAGCAAGAGGAAAACCTAGAACACCTGTTGATACTGGATTTTTAAGAAATAGTTGGTATATAGGAAGTCAAAATATAGAACAATATGAAACAGATGAAGTAAACGAAGAAACAGGACATAAAAAATATGCAATAGATGAAACAAAAAGTGATATATCAAGTATAGCAATAATAGGTAAAACCCTATATGTAGAAATAGGATTAGGAGCAGAATATGCAAGTGCAGTAGAATTTGGACATGGCAGTTATATAGGAAGATATATGTTAGCAATATCAATAGATGAAATACAACAACAAATTCCAAAAAGATTTGATAAAGAATTTAAAAATTTTATAAAGAAATATGGGGTGGCAGATTAATGGAAGAAGGAATAATTGGAGAAAGTGTTAAGAGTGCTATATCCATTAAATTAGGAGAAATATTTGGAGATAATACGATACGTTATAAAGAAAAAGTAACAAAGATGTTATATCCAAATTTTTTTATATATATTGTATCTGCACCCATTACACCTAATACAAAAAATAGAGCATACATAAATTATTTAGTAAATATTAAATACAGAGTAGCAGAAGATACAACTAATTTAACTAATTTAGAATTAGAATTAGATAAAATAGCATTCAGATTAATGACAGAATTCACACATATTACATTAGATAAACCAATAATGATAAGAAACGCAAGATATGAAAAATCAGACGGAGTATTAGAATTTATGTGCAATATAAATGTATTTATACAAAAGAAACTTGAAGAAAAACCAAAGCAAGAAAAGTTAAAATTAGATGAGGAGGTAGAAGAATAATGGCAGGAGGAACATGGGTAAGCCAAAATAAAGTAAGATCTGGAGCATATATTAACTTTAAAGCTGTAACAACTCCAACAGTAACAATAGGAAGTAGAGGAATAGCAACAATAGGATTACCTTTAAGCTGGGGAGAACAAGGAAAGTTAATAGATGTATATAGTACAGACCTAGTAACAGGTGATAGCTTAAAGAAAGTAGGCTTAATGGTAGACGATGAAGGAATAAAACTATTAAAAGCTGTACTAGCAAATACTTATTTATGCAAAGTATATAACTTAAACAAGGGTGGAACAAAATCAAAAAATGATAGCGACCTTGAAGGTGCAACAATAGAAGCAAAATATGAAGGAAAATTCGGAGATAAAATAGTTGTAAACATATCAAAAATAACAGAAAGTTTATACGATGTAACAACATATGCAAATGGATATGAAGTAGATACACAGAGAATTACAAAATATTCAGATTTAGTTGCAAATGATTTTGTAACATTTGGTGGAGATGTTGAATTATCTGAAGCAAAAATAATTACATTAACAGGTGGAGCAGATGGAACAAGCGATACAGGATTTGATGAATATTTGAATGTATTAAGAATAAATAGGTGGCAAACATTAGCAGTAACAGAAACAACAAACAATGAAAAAGCAATAGCATTTATTAAAGATATGAGAGAAAATGAAGGAAGATATGTTCAAGCTGTTGTAAATGATACAGAAGATAAAGCTGATTACGAAGGAATAATAAACAATGTATGTGGAGCAGTAATAAACGATGTAGAATATAAAGCGAATGAGTTTGTTGCATATGTTGCAGGAATGACAGCAGGAGCAGAAATAACAATAAGCAATACAGGAAAAGTAATAGAAGGTGCAACATCAATTATAGGTGGATTAGACAATAACGAAACAATAGAAGCATTACAAAAAGGAAAATTTGTATTAAGTTTAAATCAAAACGGCGATGTAAAAGTTGAAAAAGATATTAACTCATTACATACATTTACAACAGATAGAAGTTATGCTTTTAGTAAAAATAGAGTAATTAGAACATTAGACGAAATAGGAACAAGTATAGTTAATACATGGGAAACAACATATTTAGGAAAAGTATCAAATAATGATGACGGAAGAACAATGTTTAAATCAGCTATCATAAATTATCTAACAGAGCTTGAAAATGAGTCGGTTAGAAAAACAAGGGTACTGAATTTCTTCAAGTTCCTGTCAGTTAATGAAGTGTGCAAAGAGTCTTTGCGCACTGCTGAGACATTGGTAAAACGAAGAATCAATTACT
>CANRKA010000022.1 GCA_947631025.1 uncultured Clostridia bacterium
GTAATTACTAATGCAATTAATGTTACACCCTTTGCATTTTTTAAATTACTGCTCTCTCTCTCTCTCTCTCTCTCTCTCTCTTAGAACCTCAACTACTTTCATCCTTTGTTACCTCCCAATACTTTTAATCTTTTTCAAATTATACACTAAATATATATCTAAATGCAACAACTTGCAAAAGAAAAATATATGTTACCTACCCAAATATTCCACGCTTTTTTATAGGTGGTTGTTCGTTCATTGTTTTTGCAAGTTGCATTAATAAATCCCTTTGCTCTTTTGTTAATCTTTTTGGTGTTTGAACTACTACATTAAAAATAAAGTCTCCTTGATAATTTCCATTTATTGCCTTAAATCCTTTATTTCTTATTGTAAATTTGCTACCTGTTTGTGTTCCTTCTGGTACTTTTATTTTTTCCTTACTTCCATCTACCATAGGAACATCTATTTCAGCTCCTAACGTTGCTTGTGTAATTGTAATTGGAATTTCACAATAAACATTGTCACCTTTTCTGCTATATATTGGATGTCTTTTTAAATGTACTGTAACATATATGTCTCCTTTAGGACCTCCTTTTTCTCCTGGTCCACCTTCTCCTCTTAATACAACAGTTTGATTATCATTAATTCCTGCGGGTATTTTTATAGAAATCTTTGCTTGTTTTCTTACTTTTCCTTTTCCCTTACAATCTATACAAGGTTCCTCAATTATTTTTCCTGTTCCATGACATTCTGGGCAGGTTCTTGTAGTCTGCATTTGACCTAATATTGTACTTTGAACTTGCTTAATTTGACCTGTTCCATGGCACGCTTTACAAGTTATTGGATTTGTTCCTGGTTTTGCTCCACTTCCATGACATGTTGTACATTCTTCGTATCTGTGTATATTTAAGTCTTTTGTTACACCTAAAAAAGATTCTTCAAAAGTAATTTCTATATCGTGTTTTAAATCTTCTCCTTTTCGTGGTCCATTGTTATTTCTTGAAGTTCTTCCTCCAAAACCTCCACCAAAAAATGAAGAAAATATATCGCCTAAATCTCCAAAGTCACCAAAGCCATCAAAACCAGAAGTAGAATATGTATATGTTCCACCGCCAAATGGGCCTCCTGCTCCTCCTCCGAAACCTTGTGGTCCATCTGGTCCAAATTGGTCATACATTCTTCTTTTTTGAGGGTCTGATAATGTTTCATATGCTTCATTTACTTCTTTAAATTTTGCCTCTGCTTCTGCTTTATTATTAGGATTTGCATCTGGATGATATTTTTTTGCCATTTTTCTAAATGCTTTTTTTAATTCTTCTTCTGTTGCATTTTTATTTACACCTAATACTTCGTAATAATCTCTCTTTGTTGACATTATTTGTCCTCCAATTTTTAGAATTTATAATGAATAATATGTATTATTATTACAATTATACATATTTTGTAAGGGCCCGCCTGGGACGCTGACCCTTACATTGTTTAAAAAAATATATTATTCATCTTTTTTGTCTTCATCTTCTACTTTATAATCTGCATCATACACATTTGAATTTGCATCTTCTGCTGCTCCTTGTGCTGTTTCTCCAGAAGCTGTATTTGGATCTACGTTTTCTGCCCCATTTGGATTTGCTTGTTTATATAATTTTTCTGATATCTCATAAAATACTGCTGTTAATTTTTCTGTTGCAGATTTTATTGTTTCTATATCGTTTCCTTCTAATGCTTTTTTAGTATTTTCTATTTCTGTTTCTACTTTTGCTTTTTCTTCTCCACTTATTTTATCTCCTAAGTCTTTTAATGTTTTTTCACTATTATATACTAAACTCTCTGCATTATTTCTTACTTCAATTTCTTCTTTCTTTTTCTTATCTTCTTCTGCATGTGCTTCTGCATCTTTAACAGCTTTGTCTATATCTTCATCTGTTAAATTTGTACTTGCAGTAATAGAAACATTTTGGCTATTTCCTGTTGCCATATCTTTAGCTGATACATGAACAATACCGTTTGCATCTATATCGAATGTAACTTCTATTTGTGGTACACCTCTTGGTGCTGCTGGAATTCCTGTTAATTGGAATCTTCCTAATGTTTTATTATATGCAGCCATTTCTCTTTCACCTTGAAGTACATGAACTTCTACTGATGTTTGACCATCTGCTGCAGTTGAGAATATTTGTGATTTTTTAGTTGGTATTGTTGTATTTCTTTCTATTAATTTTGTAAATACTCCTCCATAAGTTTCAATACCTAATGATAATGGTGTTACATCTAATAATACTAGGTCTTTAACATCACCAGATAGAACTCCACCTTGTATAGCTGCACCAATTGCAACACATTCATCTGGGTTTATTCCTTTGTCTGGTTCCTTACCTGTTATTTTTTTAACCATTTCTTGAACACATGGTACTCTTGTAGAACCACCAACTAATAAAACTTTATGAATATCATTTGCTGTAACTCCTGCATCTTTCATAGCTTGTTCTACTGGTACTCTTGTTTGTTCTACATAATCATGAATTAACTCTTCAAATTTAGCTCTTGTTAAATTAACATCTAAATGTTTTGGACCTGCACTATCTGCTGTTATAAATGGTAGGTTTATTTGTGTTTGTTGCATTCCAGAAAGTTCTATTTTAGCTTTTTCTGCAGCTTCTTTTAATCTTTGCATTGCCATTTTATCTGTTTTTAAATCTATTCCATTAGATTTTTTAAATTCATCTACTAAATAATTTATAATTGCGTTATCAAAGTCATCTCCACCTAAATGTGTATTACCATTTGTAGCTAAAACTTCGAAAACACCATCTCCAATATCTAGTATAGAAACATCAAATGTTCCTCCACCTAAATCGTATATTAATATTTTTTGGTCTTGGTCTTCTTTATCCATACCAAATGCAAGTGATGCAGCTGTTGGTTCATTTATAATTCTTAAAACCTCAAGACCAGCTATTTTACCAGCATCTTTTGTTGCTTGTCTTTGGCTATCACTAAAATATGCTGGAACTGTAATAACAGCTTGTGTTACTTTTTGTCCTAAATAATTTTCTGCATCTGCTTTTAACTTTTGTAGAATCATAGCTGAAATTTCTTGTGGTGAAAATTCATCTTCATCTATTTTAACTTTTTCTGCTGTTCCCATTTTTCTTTTGATTGAAATAACAGTATTATCTGGATTTGTAACTGCTTGACGTTTTGCAATTTGACCTACAAGTCTTTCACCATTTTTTGTAAATCCAACAACAGATGGTGTTGTTCTATTACCTTCTGCATTTGGTATTACAACTGGTTCTCCTCCTTCCATAACTGCTACACATGAATTTGTTGTACCTAAGTCGATACCTATAATTTTACCCATAATTTTTACTTCCTTTCTTTTTTAGGTAATACCTATAATTTATATAAATTAAAATTTAATAACATTATATTTTTTATAACTAAAACTTCTAAGTTTTAGCTTCTAGTTTGCTACTACAACCATAGAATGACGTATAACTTTTGTTCCTATTTTGTAGCCTTTTCTATATTCTTCAACTATTTCTTGCTCACCTTTTGTAGTATCTTGAATACTACTTACTGCTTCGTGAAGTTCTGGATCAAAGGTGTTTCCTAATGCTTGTATTTCTTCAACCCCAAATTTTACTAATACTTCTTGGAATTGTTTTAATACAAGTTCTACACCTTGCTTATAATTTTCATCTTTTGTTTCAACTTTTAATGCATTTTCTAGGTTATCCATTATTGGAAGAATTGATTCAACTACATCACCTATTATTGATTTGTATAATCCTTCTCTTTCTTTTTGGTTTCTTTTTTTGAAGTTTTCAAATTCAGCCATAACCCTTTTGTATCTATCTGTTAAATCATCTAATTCTTCTTGCCTTTTTTTTAATTCTTCTTTACATTTTTCTTGTTTCTCTTCTGGCACTTTTTCTTCTTGTTTTATATCTTTTTTTAATTCTTCGTTTTCTTGTGTTTGTTCTGACATATATACCTCCTTTATTTATTTTTATTGTGTGTTTTATTCGTTTAATTTTTTGCTTATATATTTCATTACTGAAATGACTTTGCTGTAATCCATTCTTTTTGGTCCTATTATTCCTATTGTTCCTAAATCTTTATTTCCAACTTTGTGTTTAAATGTTACAATACTAAAATCTTTTAACTCTTTTTGTTCGTTTTCGTCTCCAATATATACATTTATATCTTGTGCTAATCCGTTATTTAATATATCTGTTACTATTGCCTTTGTATCTAATACATTTATAAAGTTTTTAGCAATTTCTAAGCTCTTAAATTCTGGTAAATCAAAAGATTTATTTGCTCCTTCTAGATATAATTGATTTTCCTGATGTATTACTTTTTTTAGTTGTTCTATAATTGGTTTTATAACTTTAATGCTATCTTTCATTTCGTTTATTATGTATTCCTCTAATGGTCTGTCTATCTTTTCTAATGGTTCACCTTTTAGCTTATTATTAAAAAATGTATTTAATGTTTCTACTTGATTTTCATATATATCTTCATCAAATTTAATTATTGTCTCTTTAACCATTCCGGCATCTGTCATTATTATTGCCATTAACATTCTTGAGCCTAATAGTACAAATTTTATGTTGTCTATGTGTTGTGTATTATTTGTTGGCCCTATTGCAACAGTTGTATAATGAGTAATTTCTGATAGTGTATTTGTTGTAATTTTAGTAAGTTCTTCTATTTCATCTACTTTTGTTTCTAATTGTTTTTGAATATAACTAATTTCCTCTAATGAAAGTTCATCATCGTGCAATAGTTCATCTACATAGTATCTATAGCCTTTTTCTGATGGAATTCTACCTGCCGAAGTGTGTGGTTTGTCTAAATATCCTTGTTTTTCTAATTCTGCCATTTCATTTCTAATTGTTGCACTACTATAATTTATTCCATGATTCTTAGATAATGTACCAGAACTAACTGGTTCTGCTGTATTTATATATTCTTCTATAATTGCTTGTAATATTACTTTTTTTCTATCATCTAACAACTTATGCTTCCTCCTTTTTTAGCAGTCAAGTTATTAGTTTGCTAAACACTTTGTATATATTATACCCTTTTTTAGCACTTGTCAATCCCTTTTGCTAATTTTTATTAAATATTTGAAATTACTTATTTTTTAGCAAGAAAAAAATTGAAAATTGTTAGTTTTTTTAACTTCCACTTTTCAATTTTTACTTAATATTTTTTATATAAATTTAATACTAATATAACTTTCCTTTTAAATACCACATATGTTCTGAGGTTATTTTTAATGTTACAAACGTATTTATTAACTTTTTATCTCCTTCAAATACAACTACTTTGTTGCTGTCTGTTCTTCCTGTTAACATATTTTCGTTGTTTTTGCTTATTCCTTCTACTAATATTTTTTGTTTTGTTCCTATATATTTTTCATTGTTTTGTTTTATTTGGCTTTCTACAAGTTCTTTTAATTTATTAAATCTTTTATGTTTTATTTCTTCTGGAACTTGATTTTTCATTTTTTCTCCTGGTGTTCCTACTCTTCTAGAATATATAAACATAAATACTTGTTCATAATTTACTTTTTTTACAACGTCTAATGTATCTTCAAAATCTTCTTCGCTTTCCTCTGCAAAACCTACAATAATGTCTGTAGAAAATTTTACATTTGGTATTTTTGCTTTCATTTTTTCTACTAAATTTAAATATTGCTCTTTTGTATATTTTCTATTCATTATTTTAAGCATTTTCGTACTACCACTTTGCAATGGCAAATGTACTAATTTACTTACTTTTTTACAATTTGCTATTGCATTTATTACATCATCTGTAAAATCTTTTGGGTGTGGCGAAATAAATCTAATTTTTTCAATTTTGTCTATTTCATTTACTGCAATAAGCAATGTAGCAAAAGAATTAATTTTAAAATTTTTATTATTAATTTTTACATTATATTCTAAATTAGGATTGTTTCTTTTTTCACTAACTAAATATGAATTAACATTTTGTCCTAATAAAGTTACCTCTTTGTAGCCTTGTTTTGCTAGCTTTTCTATTTCATTTATTATATCTTGTGGATTTCTACTTCTTTCTCTTCCACGTACATATGGAACTATACAATAACTGCAAAAATTATTACATCCATACATAATAGTTACAGAAGCTTTTATATTATTAAAACGTTTTATAGGAAGACCTTCATAAACTTTTCCTTCTATATCTATTACATCGTCTATTTTTTCTTCATTTTTTAATATTTCATATACATCTTGTGGAAGTCTATGTAAAGTATGTGTTCCAAAAATAATATCAACATATGGATAGCTTTTTCTAATTTTTTCTGTTATATGTTTTTCTTGCATCATGCAACCGCCAATTGCAATTATTGTGCCATTTTTTTCTTTAATTCTTTTTAGTTCTCCAAGTTTTCCAAATAACTTATCTTCAGCATTTTCTCTAACACAGCATGTATTAAATATTGCAAAATCCGCTTCTTCAAAATTGCAAGTTTTACTGTAGCCCATTTCTTCTAAAATTCCACATAACTTTTCTGAGTCATTTTCATTTAATTGGCAACCCATTGTTAGTATTGCATATTTTAAATCTTTGTTTTTATTTATTTTATTTACTTTTTCTATATATTCTTTTTGAATTTCTATTTCGTCCAATTTATGCTCCTCCTACCAAAATATTTTATCATTATATATGTATATGTGCAATATTATACAAACTCTTCCCAAACAATATTTGCAAAATCTATGCCCTTATCTGTTAACATTATATTGTTTGATTCTATTTTTATTAATTCTAATTTTATTAATTTTTCAATTTCTTTATTAAATTTTTTTAGTAGATTACATTTAAATTTTCTTTCAAATTCTTGTATGTTTACTCCTTGCAATTTTCTAAGTCCTAACATCATATACTCTTTTTGTGCATCTTCATTTGTTTGTACTTCATTAATAATTTTTGTACCTTTAAAATTAGATATATACTCATCTATTTTTATAGTATTAGAATATCTCTTGCCATTTAAATATGAATGAGCTGCTAAGCCAAATCCTAAATATTCTTTTTGGTTCCAACAATTTACATTATGTTTAGATTCGTAATTTTTTAATGCAAAATTAGAAATTTCATAATGTATATATTTATTTTTTTCTAGCATCTTTTTTGCTTCCCAATACATTTTTCTTTCTATGTCTTCTGAAGGTAGTTTTAATTTGCCAAGTGTAACATTTTTATGCATTTTAGTACCTTCTTCTAATATTAAAGAATATATTGAAATATGGGTTGGTTTTAAATTTATTACTTTGGTTATAGAATCTTCTAAATTTTTTATAGTTTGATTTGGAATACCTAACATTAAGTCTACATTTATGTTTTCAAAACCAACCTCTTTAATCATTTTATATGTTTCTAAAAATTGCTCATAAGTATGTATTCTTGATATTTCCTTCAACAACGTATTGCTAGTAGTTTGAAGTCCAATGCTTATCCTATTTATACCAGAATTTTTATAATCTATTAACTTTTTTTTATTAATTGTTCCAGGGTTTACTTCTATTGTTATTTCCAAATTATCTTTAACAGTATAATTTAATTTTATTTGCTCTATTATCTTTATAATCTCTATACTGTCTATATATGAAGGTGTCCCTCCACCTATATATATTGTATCTATTATATAATCTTTATTTTTATATGCTTGTATTTCATTAATTAATGCATTTATATATTCTTTTTCATATTCCTTTAAATTTGGAAAAGAAATAAAATCGCAATAATTACATTTCTTTTTACAAAAAGGTATATGTATATAAATTCCTAATTTTTTCAATTATTTACTCCTTAATTCTTCTGCTATTTCTTCTATTTTTTTTAGTCTATAATTTACTCCGGATTTTCCTAATGGGGTGCTAAGCATATTTCCCAATTCTATTAAGCTAGCATCTGGATTTTCTAGTCTTAATTTAGCAATTTCTTTTAAATTATCTGAAAGCTTATCTTGTTTGTTCATTTTATAAATTAATTTAATATTGTCTATTTGTTTTACTGCAGCATTTACAGTTTTATTTAAATTGGCTGTTTCACAATTAACTTTTCTATTTATATTATTTCTAATATCTCTTAAAACTCTAATTTCTTCAAATTTTATTACAGATGAATTTGCTCCTATTAGTGCCAAAAATTTTGATATTTCTTCTCCTTCTTTTGTGTATAATGAATATGTATTTTTTCTTCTAAGCTCTTTAAGATTAATTTTATATTTTAGTATTTGATTATTTAAAATTTCCAAATTTTCTTTATTTTTTAATACCACTTCCATATGATATTTATTATTTGGATTATTTATTGAACCAGAGCCTAAAAAACTTCCTCTTACAAAGGCTTTTACTAAGTTTTCTTTAATATTTTCTTTTATAAGACTTTTTAGTATTTCTTCTTTTTTTATTAATGGAATTTCTTTATTAAATTTTATAATAAATGTTTTTCCTTTAATTTTTATGTCATAATCTATTTGCAAATTATTTAGTAATTTATTAAATCTATTTATATTATATTCGTTTTCTGTTGAATACTCTAAAAATTTTCCCTTTTCATATACATTTGCTGTTATTAAGTATCCTACAAATTCATATATTACTTCTTCTTTATTTTTTAGATTATTTATTTTACTAATTTCTTCTTTTATCTCTGAAGAAAAAGACATTTTTACACCTTCTTTGCAATTATTATTCTATCATTATTAGCTAAATCTTTTTTACATTTTATATTAGTATATTTTTTAGTTTTCTTAAATAAATTAATTACATCTTCTTTTTGGTTATAACCAATTTCTACAATAATATAACCATTCTCTTCTAGATATTTATACGATTCTTCTGCAATAATTTTATAAAACTTTAATCCATCTATTCCACCATCTAATGCTAATTTTGGTTCATTTTGAACTTCTTTACTTAAAAATTTAATTTCTTGAGTTTCTATATATGGTGGATTTGATACAATTAAATGAAATTTATCTTTTATATTTTCAAACATATTTGAATTTATAAATTTTATATTATTTTCTATATTATTTTTTTTAGCATTTTGTTTTGCAACAAGTAGTGCATTGTCTGAAATATCTGTAGATGTTACTGTTATAGACTTGCAAAGATTATTTTTTAAATTATTTATTTGTTCTTGCATTAATTTTAATAAAGATATTGCAATACATCCAGAACCTGTACATAAATCCAATACTTTTACATTGTTTTTTGAATTTATATAATTATTTTTTAAAAGTTCAATTGCATTTTCTACTAATATTTCTGTATCTGGTTGCGGTATTAACACATTTTCATCTACATAAAAGTCCATTCCCATAAATTCTTGCTTATTTGTTATATATTGTATTGGTTTTCCTTTTATTAATTGTTCTATTTTACTATTAATTTCTTTTAATTTGTTTTCTTCTACTTGTTTATTATCATAAACTATTAATTGTTCTTTACTTATATTAAGGCAATTTGACAATAGTATTTTTGCTTTTAAAGTAGCTTGCTCAATATTATTTTGATTTAGCAAAGTTATTATCTTTTCTAATATTTGTTTAATATTCATATTTTTTCCTTTTAAATTAAAAATGATTTTAAAAAATATAGGGGTCCCGAGTTTTACCCCTACAATATATAAATTGATATTATTTAAATTAAAAGAGTAAATCTATAAGCCGGGTTCTGTTTAAGATAGTCATTTATCTATTCCGTATGTTACCATACGGCTTAAAGCCACCAATTTAGAAGATGGCGAGCAGCCTTAGCCTTCTTTTTAGGTGTTGCTCCAGATGGGGTTTACATATGCCTAATATGTCACCATATTAGCGGTGAGCTCTTACCTCGCCTTTTCACCATTGCCATAACGGCTGTTATTTTCTGTTGCACTTTCCTTAAGGTCACCCTTACTGGACGTTATCCAGCATCATTGCTCTATGGAGCCCGGACTTTCCTCGTACGCTGCCTTGCGACATTGCTATACGCGACTATCCAATTTACTCTTTATAATTTTACTTTGATTATTAATAAAAGTCAAGATATTACCTTTCTGTTTCTGTGTCTGTGTTTAAATTAATTTGCATTCTTTCTATTTTTCTTAATTCTTTTAATTTATCTTTAACAAAAAGCTTAAATTTTAAAAGCTTTTCTTTTTCATCATCTTTCCAATGATTTATTGATATTGCATTATTTAAAAATTGTAAGCATTCTTCGTATTTATTGTATTTTATATAAGTCTTCATTACAAAGGTAACTTCTTCTATTTTTGTATCATAAAACAAAAAACATATAGAATCATTTAATAGTTGAATTCTATTTTCTTCAAATTCTCCTTTTTTAAATTTCTCTTTTTCATTTTCTATATATCCATGTACTACTCTTACATTTCCTTTACTATTTTTTAATGATTCTACTATTTCTTTTACTTCTTCTGCTTCTCTTATTTTACATTCATAATATTTTTTTCTTTCTTTTTTTGGTTTATTTTTTTTTACTTTAGTAACATTTGTCTTAGTTACATAAAATTTTTTTCCTATAAAGTTACTATCTTTTAATATTTTTATTTCATTTTCTATCTCTTGTTTTGAATAATCTACCTGTTTTGATATTTCGTCTACACTTTTTCCTTTTGCATACATTACTATTATTGTTTTTATATTAGTATCAAAATTATCAATTTGTTTTATTATTCCTTTATCTTTTAAAATTACAATTCTTTTATATATAGCTGGAATAGATATTCCTGTTTTTGTTACCATCTCTGGTACAGTTTTATTTTCAATATGCATTGTTATTATTTTTCTATCTATATCATCTATTATATCATTTTCATTTATATAACCTTTATCTCTTAAAATTCCTAATCTTTCATAAACTGTATCTCTATGAACTTCTAATTTTTCTGCTATTTCTTTTGCATCTGCACCTTTTTTATACATTTCAATTATTTTTTTGTCTTTATTATCTAGTCTTTCACATATTAAGCCTTGGTCTTTTAGTTTTCTTATTCTTCTATAAATAGTTCTCTTAGATTTATTTGTCTTTATAGCTATATCATCAAGGGTATAATCTTCTATATATAATTTTATAATTTCATTATCTATTTCTTCTAATTCCTTTTCCATTATATACCTCTTTTATTTACATAATATTATTTATTTTAACATATTTTATAAATATTTACAAGATTTTTATTTTATTTAAACCATAAATAAAGGTATAGCATTACTACTATACCTTTATTTTTACTTTAAAGACTTTTTTATTTCTTTTACTACTTTATTTTTTATTTCTTCTGGAGTTCCAGCAATTTTACATCCTGCAGCTTTTATATGACCTCCGCCACCGAACATTAGGCATACGTCAGAAACATTTAAATAGTCATTTGACCTTAATGATACTTTATATTCTCCATCTTCTGCCTGATGTAAAAATATTGAAACTTCCACTCCTTCTATATCTCTGCCTATTTCTACAATTCCTTCATGTGAACCTTCTTCTGCATAAACTTTTTGTTCATCTTCGCATGTTATATATGTAAAAGTTATTTTTCCATCTTCTAAAAATTGCATTCTATCCATTGCAATTTTTGAAAGCTCAAAATTTGCTCTTGATTTTATTTGAAGTGCTTTTTTATAAATGCTAGATACATTTACACCACTATTTAGAAGCTCTGCAACAAATTCAAATGTTTCGCTTGAAACTCCCTCATATTTAAATCCTCCTGTATCTGTAATAATTCCAGTAAGTAAACATGTTCCAATATCTCTTGTTATTTTTACTCCTAAATATTCAAATATTATAACAAGAATTTGACAACATGCAGGAGATGTATGATCTACATAATTTATGTCTGCAAACATAGGATTCATATTATGATGGTCTATAGAAATTGTTGTTTTTGCATCCTCGTAATATTTCATACAGTTATTTACTCTTTTAGAATCTCCACAATCTAAGACTATTGTTAAATCATAAGATTCTACACTACTTTCAGTTTTTATATTTTCTATTTCTGGCAAAAATTTATATGTTTTTGAATATTCTGGTATTATAACATCTGGATTTTTTCCTAATTGTTTAAGTGCTAGATTCATTGCCATTGCACTTCCCATAGCATCTCCATCTGGGCTTTCGTGTACAAGTATACTAATTGTATTTGCCTTTTCAATTGCATTTTTTATATCATCTAATGTCATTTTTTATTCTCCTTTTTCTGGTTTTATATCTTTAATTATATCTTTTAATATTGAATCTATTTTTGCACCATATTCCATAGAATCATCCAATTCAAATATTATTTCTGGTGTGTTTCTTAAATTTATACTTTTTGCAAGTTCTGAACGTACAAAACCTGCAGACTGTTTCAAACCTCTTAATGTTCCTTTTGTATTTTTTGCATTTAAAATGCTTACATATATTCTAGCATATTTTAGGTCTGTTGTAACTTTTACTTTTGTAACACTAATTAAACCAGTAATATCTGGATTTTTTAATTTATTAGAAATTATATTACTAATTTCTTTTTTCATTTCTTCTTCTACTCGATTAAATCGATTACTGTTTTTTTGCATTTTTTCCTCCTAAATTTTGTATTGCTAGGTCGCGCAATATTTGATATTAATATGTTTTTTATAATACCATTATATTTATTTTATTTTTTTATCGTTTTATTTCTTCCATAACAAAAACTTCTATAATGTCTCCTTCTTTTATGTCGTTGTAATTTGCTATTTGAAGACCACATTCATATCCTTTTGCTACTTCTTTTACATCGTCTTTAAAACGTTTTAAAGATGCTAATTCTCCTTGGTGTATAACTACTTCTTCACGTATTACTCTTACTCCTGCATTTCTTTCTACTTTTCCTGTTAATACGTATCCACCTGCTATTGTTCCTACACTAGATACTTTAAATGTTTGTCTTACTTCTACTGTTCCTATAACCTTTTCTTCAAATTCTGGGTCCCACATTCCTTTCATAGCTGCTTCTACGTCTTCTATTGCTTGATATATAATTGAATATTGTTTTATTTCTACTTCGTCTCTATCTGCTATTTCCTTTGCTGCTGCTACCGGTCTTACATTAAATGCTATTATAATAGCATTAGATACTTTTGCTAAGGTTACATCAGATTCTGTAACAGCACCTGCTGCTGCATGTATAACTTTTACTTTAACTTTTTCATCACTTAGTTTTTCTAATGATTGTTTAACAGCCTCTACAGAGCCTTGTACATCAGCTTTTACTATAATATTTAATTGTTTTAAGTCGCCTTTTTCAATTTGACTAAATAAGTCATCCAAACTTACTTTATTTACTTGATTTATAGATTTTTCTCTTTCTTGACGTTTTCTTCTTTCTATTAGATGTTTAGCCATTTTCTCATCTTTTACTTCATAGAAAGTATCTCCTGCAATAGGAACTTCCGTTAATCCCATAATTTCTACTGGCATAGATGGACCTGCATGTTTTACTTTTTGTCCTTTATCATTTTTCATAGCTCTAATTCTACCTATTGAAGATCCTACAACAATAGTATCTCCAATGTCTAATTTTCCTCTTTGTACAAGCATTGTAGCAATTGGTCCTTTAGATTTATCTAATCTTGCTTCTATAACAGCACCTTTTGCTTGTTTGTTTGGATTTGCTTTTAAATCTTTCATATCTGCAACTAAAAGTACCATTTCTAGCAATTGGTCTATATTTGTTCCATTTTTAGCTGAGATAGGAACGTATATTGTGTCTCCACCCCATTCTTCAGGAACTAATTCATATTTCATTAACTCTTCTTTTATTTTTTCAACATTTGCTCCTGGCAAATCCATTTTATTAACTGCAACTATTATTGGAATTCCAGCTGACTTTGCGTGATTAACTGCTTCTACTGTTTGTGGCATAACACCATCATTTGCAGCAACAACTAATATTGCAATATCTGTAATTTGTGCTCCTCTAGCTCTCATAGAAGTAAATGCTTCGTGTCCTGGTGTATCTAAAAATGTAATATCTCTTCCATTTAAAGTTACTTGGTATGCACCTATTGCTTGTGTAATTCCTCCTGCTTCTCCTTCTATTACATTTGTTTTTCTTATAGCATCTAATAGTGAAGTTTTTCCATGGTCAACATGCCCCATAACAACAATTACTGGTGGTCTTGGTTTTAATTCACTTTCTTTATCTTCTGATTCGTCAAATAATATATCTTCTTCTCTTACAACTTCTTTTTTAGTTGCATTAACACCAAATTCTTGTGCAATTAAATATGCTGTATCAAAGTCTACATCATTGTTAATTGTGGCCATTACTCCAAGTCCAAATAATTTTTTTATAACTTCTGCACTAGTTTTCTTAAGTTCTGCTGCTAAATCTTTTACAGAAATAGTTTCTGGTATTGTTATGTCTGTAAGCTTAAATATTTTTTGTTTAGATTCACCTTTAGAATTTTTAGAATTTTTCTTTTTATTACGTTTTCCTCTAACTGTTGTTAAATCATAATAATCTAGCATTCCACCATCTTGGTCTTCAAACATATTAGATAGGCTACTTTCTTGTTTTAAGCTTTTTAGTTTACCTTCGTTAAAGCCTAAGTCATTATTTCCTCTTTTATTTTTTCTGTTTTTATTTGTTTTTTCTTCATATTTATTGTTATTTCTTTGTTTATCTGCTGTTCTATTATATTCTCTAACACTTTCCTTCTCTACAGCGTCTGATGCAATAATATTTTTTATATTTTTTTCTATGCCTCTTTCATCTAATGGTCTATTATTTTTGTTAAAGTTATTATTTTGGTAACCATTATTATTTCTATTATTATATTGATTATTATTTTTTCCATTAAAATTATTATTACTTCTATTGTTAATATTATTATTTTTTTTATTTTTATAATTATTTTTATTATTAAAGTTAGATGGTTTTTTATTAGCTTCGTTTTCTGTTTTTACTTCTTGAGGCTTATTTTTAGCATTTTCTACTTTATTATCTTCTTTGGCAGGTTCTTTTTTCTTTTTATTAATTCCAAATAATTCATCAACTGTCATAGGCTTATTTGGCTTATTTCTATACACAATATTATAATCTTTTTTTCTTTGTGTTTCTATAAATCCTATTTTAGATGTATTTTGAGAACCTTTTTCTTTTTTTACTTCTTTTTGATTTTTTTCATCATCATTAATAATAACTTCTCTTCTTATAATAACTGGTGTATCTTTTTTATCTTTTTTTATACTCTCTTTTTTTGTACTTTCTTTTTTATTTTCTTGTTTTTTGCTAAATGAATTTTTTATTTTGCTTGCTTCTTCCTCTGTAACACTGCTTAAATGGTTTTTTACCTCAATTTTTAATTCATTAGCTTTACTAATAACTTCTTTACTGGTTAAGTTTAGTTCTTTTGCTATTTCATGTATTTTTATCTTACCCAATAATTTCACCCCCATTTAATTAATTTTTAAAATCTCTTTTTATTAATTTTTTATTTAATATCTTAATCACAACCTTATTCATGTATTACACCTCTTATATTGTTATAAATTTGCTCTTCTATTTTAGTTTTTAATGCTCGCTCCAAAGCTTTAGTTTTTATAGCATTTTCTAAGCACTCTTGTTTATTACATATATAAGCTCCTCTTCCTTCCATTTTGCCTAATTTGTCTACACTAATATCTCCCTGTTTATTGCAAACAATTCTTATTAATTCATTTTTGTTTTTTTTCTCTTTGCAGCTTACACATGTTCTTTGAGGTATAGTTTTCATATTTTAAATCCTTTCTTTATTATATGTACAACCTTATAAAGTTTATGTTTTTATTTTGTGTAGGTCATTAAATACCTTTTTTATATTTCTTCATTTTCATCATCTTCGTCATTTTCTTCTTGTTTTGCTTGTAATATTTCTCTAAATTGTGATTCAGATTTAATATCTATTTTCCAATTTGTTAATTTTGCAGCTAATCTTGCATTTTGACCAGATTTACCTATTGCTAAAGATAATTGATCATCTGGTACTATAACTTGTGCAAATTTTTCTTCTTCATCTATATCTACTGCCATTACCTGAGCTGGTAATAATGCTGCAGATATATATATGCATGGGTCTTCATTCCATTCAATAACATCTATCTTTTCACCATTTAATTCATTTATAACATTTTGAATTCTTACACCTTTTTGTCCAACACATGAACCTACTGGATCTATATTTTCATTTTGTGAATATACTGCAACTTTGCTTCTATAACCTGGGTCTCTAGAAACACTTTTTATTTCAATAAGTCCTTCATATATTTCTGGTATTTCAAATTCTAATAATTTTTTAACAAAATTTGGTGTTGCTCTAGAAACCATTACTTGTGGAGAACCTTTTGTACCTTTTTCTACATCTAATACATATGCTTTTACTTTATCATTTACATGGTACCTTTCAGTAGGTATTTGTTCTTTAGCAGGCATAACACCTTCTAATTTTCCCAAATCCATTACTACTATTCCTCTATCTGCTTTTTGAACTAATCCTGTAACTATTTCTCCTTTTCTTTCATTATATTCTGTATATAATATTTCTCTTTCTGCCTCTCTTATTTTTTGTACTATTACTTGTTTTGCAGTTTGAGCTGCAATTCTACCAAAGTTTTTAGGTACAAGTTCAATATCTACATTATCACCAATATCTAGCTTTTTATTTATCTTTTTTGCATCCTCTAAACTTATTTGTAAAGTACTATCTTCTACAGCTTTAACTACTTCTTTAATAGAGTATATGTGAGCTGCACCTGTTACATTATCCATTACAACTTTTACATTTTCGTTAGAATCGAAATTTCTTTTATAAGCTGTAAGTAGTGCTGCCTCAATAGATTCTATTAAGTATTCTTTTTTTATTCCTTTCTCTTTTTCTAAATCCTCTAAAGCTAAAATTAATTCTTTGTTGTCAATTGCTTCTTTCATTTTTATATTCCTCCCTTTTTTATATTTTTTAATAATTTAACTTTATTTTTATATTACTAATCCCAATTATATATAGTTTTTATTAAAGATATATTTTTTCTTGGTATTTTTATAGTTTGATTATCAATTTTTAATTCAATTTCATCATTAGTAAATTTATTTAATATTCCAATAATTTTTTTATTTTTTTCTATTGGTTTAAATAGACTTACTTCTATTTCATTTCCTATATTTTCTTTTAAATGCTTTTCTTTTCTTAAAACTCTTTCCACTCCAGGCGATGAAACCTCTAAAAAATATGCATCTTTTATATAATCTGCCTCATCTAGTATATCTGTAATTGCATTATTTACTTTTTCGCAATCATCTAAATCTATTCCATTGTCTTTGTCAATGAATATTCTTAAAAAAAAGTTTTTTCCTTCTTTTGAATATTCAACATCATAAAGATTATACCCTAAATTGTTAATTGTTTTCTCAAGTAATTTTTCAACTCTATCTTCAATATTTGTCAATTATTTTCCTCCTTAACTATATATAAAGAGTGGGATTTCTTCCCACTCTTTTGATTAAATTATTTTGCTTTGCTTATTATACTCTTATTTTTCTATAAAATCAAGTCTTTTTATTATTTTTATATAACAAAAAAACATATTATACAATAAATTGCTATTTTTATTAATTGCCCACTTATTAGTGTAAAACAAGTTGCTTTAACTCCTAAATCGTTTAACTTATCATATTTTTTTATAATTAGCTCTATATTTCCTTCTGAAGTTAATTTGTTTTGCTGTATATATTCTTTTGCTAAAAACCTTGCTTTAAGCATAGCATCTATTTCTAGTTCACTTCTTACAAAATAAAATATTAATGCCATAATTGTTAAAATTGTAATCCAAAACAGTCCATTTTTTATTACTCCAAATATAGTTAATAATACTATAATTAAATATAAAATAATGTGTATATTTGAATATATAAAATTAAACCATAACATTACTTTGTTTTGAATTGAATGTAGGCATTCATGTGCAATTGTTTGAACCCTTGTATATGTATTGTCTATATTTGCAATTGAAATAGTATCATTTATTATTAAATATAAATTAGCTTGCGAATCTTTTTTTTCTACAATTTTTGTATGTTTATTTTGCAGTTTATTTAACATATATTCACAAATTTCTATATTACTAGGGAATCTTTTAACTAACTCATCTAAAACTTTATCATTTCCTAATTCTTTTATTTTTTTAATATTAAAATTTGTTATTAATGCAAGTATTATTATAGTTGCAATTAACACCATACATAGGATTATATATTGCATTTTATTCCCCTTTTATTTCTTATTTTAAAACATCCTTTATTGCATCACCAATTATTTTATTAACATCTGCAATTAATACACTAAATTTCATTTCATATTCTAAATAGTCTTTGGTTTCTTCATTATTTATTAATTCTGTATATATTTTTTGTACCTGCATAGTCTCTTCTTCTGATGGTTGCTTTCCACTTAATGTTTGCATTTGAAGATTTTGTCTTTTTAATTCGAAATCTTTAATTTTTTCTTTTAAATTTGGAGTATTATTTATTTTTTCTTTTAATTCTTTAAATTTTAAATATTCTTGGCTTGTTTTAATTTCCTCTGCTAATTTATTTGCTGTATCATATACGTTCATAAATAATCTTCCTTTCTAGTTTATAATTTTAAGCATAAGCATTTCTTTTTCTAAATGATAATAAGTTTGTAATTTCTTTTTCTGAATTTTTTGCTTTCATTGCTTTTTGTGCTTTTGCTTGTGCAATTTCTCTTGCTTGTTTTTCTGCTACTGTTTCACAAATTGCCTTTTGATATGAAAAATGGGTATCTTGTGCAATTTTTTGCCAATTGTATTTTTCTTTAACTTTAGCTTTAGCATTTTTAGCAATTTTCATACATAAAGCTGGATCAAATAAAAGAGTAAGTATTGAATCTGCAAGAGAATTTGGATTTCCAGCATAACTTTTCATACCATTTTCTCCATGTTCAACAATTTCATTTAGTCCACCAATGTCTGAAACAACAACTGGAGTTCCTGATAACATTCCCTCTAGTGCAACAATTCCAAATGGCTCATATGTACTAGGAAATACCGCAACATCTGCACATTTATACATTTTTACAACTTGTTTAGGCTCTAAATATCCTGTAAAATATACTTTATTTGAAATGCCCATAGATTCTACTTGTGATTTTAATTCATCTATCATTCCGCCTTTTCCAGCAATAACAAGTTTAGCATCATTATAATTATTTAATATTTTAGGCATTGCTGAAACTAAATTTTGAATTCCCTTTTCATATACTAATCTACCAACAAATAGAATAATTTTTTCATTATCTGCAGCATATTGTCTTCTAAATTCATAATCTTTTTCAACGCCATTATACATAGTTAAATTAACTCCATTTGGTATTACATTTATTTTTTCGAAAGGTAATCCAAATAAGCGTTGTAATTCACCTTTCATATAATTACTATTAACTATTACCTCAGATGCTTCGTAAGTAAGCATCCATTCTGTATCATTTATATATCTTTGAGTTTCATCATGTATACCAGAGTTTCTTCCTGCTTCTGTTGCATGTATTGTAGCAACAATAGGAGTCCCATAAGAGTTTTTTAGTGCTTTAGCTGCATATGCAACTAACCAATCATGAGCGTGTATAACATCAAAATTTCCCTCTTTAGTTATTATTTCCGTTGCTTTAGCTACTAGGTTAAAGTTTAATTGCATTATCCAATCTATAAAATTATTGGGATTTATCATATAATTTCCTACTCTATATACTTTAACACCCTTATTATTTTCAAATTCTTTTGTTCCTTCTTCTTTATATGTTACAACTGTAACATCGTGTCCATCTTTAATTAGCCTATGAGATAAGTCATAAACAACTTTTGATATTCCTCCAACTATTCTAGGTGGATATTCCCATGTAAGCATTAAAATTTTCATTAGAATATGCTCCTTTCGCAAGCTTGTTATCTTTGGTATTTTCTCTATTAAAAGCCTTATTTATTGTATACAAAAAAACAACAATTGTAAATATTTTTTTACAAAATATTTTATTTTTCTATTTAATTCGAAACTATTTGTAAAAATTTTTATTAATAATAAGATTTTTATATATAACAATTTGCCAAAAAGAAGTTGTAACAATACAATTTTTGTAATATTTATTAGATATTTTTTTAATTATTATTTAATAATTTTAGATGGTAATATTTTACATTGAAAGCTCTTTTGTTTTATGTTAACATTATTGTAGAGTTATAATAAAACAAGGGGGTAATTTTATGTTAAAGCATGTTTACAAATATTATTTGAACTTTGATACAAAATTAAAAAATTTAATGAAACATGGTTTTTTGTTCTCTTTTTTTATGTTAATTATAGCTGCTTTTATATTATTTACATACAGGTTTTTTTATACACTTCCATTATTATATTATATAGGATTATCTCTTTTTAAAGTTAGTATTATTTATTTTGTTACATTTTTGTGTTTTGGATTTGCATTTAACAAAATACTTTCAGATATATTATAAAAAGCAGGGAATTTTAGCTTACTTTAAAAGTTAGCATACCCCTGCTTTTTTATTTATTATAATGTTATTTTATCTATTGTAGATGTTCCACTTCCACCTGCTCCTCCGTGAGTATCCATTTGATGTAGCAGAACCTCCATTTACATTTATATTTTCGTCACCTATAAATTCTGTTTTATAAAATATGTTTACACTTCCTCCTCCAGAACTTCCGCCACATGCTTTATATCCTGAGCCTCCACTTGTTCCAACTGATTCTATAGTTCCGTTTGAGTTATCAATTTTATCTGCATAAATTATTAGCAGTCCACCTGTTCCTGTTTGACCATTAGTACCACTATTAGTTTTTCCTCCTGGATTACCTGCACCTCCTCCGAGCGCTATCTCCGCCGCCCGCATTTCCTCCAGGTCCGCCATTTGGACTTCCTGCGCCACCATAAACACCGTCCACCGCCACTACTAGCACCTGCTCCACCTGTTCCTCCAGAATATGATGTTCCGGCACTTCCACTACCACTATATGCTATTGCTGTAGAATATGCATAGGAAGCCGCTGCACCGCTTCCGCCTCCACCGTGTTGCTCTTTTGCCTACAGTACTTCCAGCTTGACCAACCCTACCACTTTTTAAACTTCTGTCTGAACCTCCCGCTCCTCCACTTGCTCCAACAGCAGGAACTATATAATCATCATATACTCCATTTGACCACAAATAAATATCTTCTCCTTCAGTATTATATGTTCCTCTTGCTGTTTGGCTTATTTTACCATTATTTGTTAGTTCTCCAGAACAATATATTAATAATCCTTTAATTTTTGTAACATCACCTACTACTCCAGAAACTGTAGTTGAATATGTTGATGTTGTTATTGTACCATTTACAACTAAGTTTCCATCACATTTTAAAACAGCCATTGCCTGAGCAGAATCTTCCATTAATGTTTGAACTCCTTCTGCAGTACCTAAAGTTAAGTCATTAACTGTATAAGTATTTGTTGACTGTTCATATGTTCCTCCATAATTTGAAATATTATCTGGTTTTAAATATGTTACCTCAAAATTATAATTTACTCCCATTATGCTTGTTGAATAAACTTTACTTTCATTTACTGAGCTATCTGCAATATATTTTAATATTCCTCCATCTTTTTCATATACAGCATATAATGTAACAGTTGGTTCATTACTGTATTTATAACTGCCCAATCTATAATATTCAGGTTCTGATGCTTTTTCATCTTTAGACCAACCCCAAAAAGCACATCCCTCTTTTGTTGGATATGTTGAAGGTAAATGTTTTTCTTAAATCATTATTTTTAAAATTATAATCTAATCCTACTTGCTCTTTTCCTGCATCTCCAGCTGTG
>CANRKA010000023.1 GCA_947631025.1 uncultured Clostridia bacterium
CCTCCAAATACTTTTAATCTTTTTCAAATTATACACTAAATATATAACTAAATGCAATAATTTGCAAAAGAAAAATATATGTTTTATTAAAACATATATTTTTTCTTGTAATTCACTCAAATTTACAAACGAAAAATATATGTTTTATTTTTATTTAATTACTTTACTTATTTCTTTATAAATTTTATCTTCTACATCTTGTATATCTATTTTTTTTGCATTTTCTCCCATTTGTTGTAATTTACTTTTATCTTTTATTATATTATTTATTTTTTCATTTAATATATTTTCATTTAATTCTTTCTCCAATATTATTTCTGCTGCTTTTTGGTTTTGCAATACTCTTGCATTAAATTCTTGATGGTTCTCTGCTGCAATTGCAAGTGGTATAAATATTGCTGGCTTTCCTACCTTTGCAATTTCTGTTATTGTCATTGCTCCGCTTCTTGCAACAACTAAATCACAGCTATTTAGTACATCTTCCATATTGTATATGTAAGGTACTATTTTTACATTTTTTATATTGTTAATATTTATATTGTTATTTTCTAATTCTTCTTTTATTTTATCATATTGTTTTGGTCCTGCTGCCCACATTATTTGATAATTTTCATTTATTTTATTTTTTATAATATTTATTAAAGTTTTATTTATAATTTCTGCACCCTGACTTCCAGCAAATATAAGAACTAAAGGTAGTTTTGTATTAAATTCTAATTTAACTTTTATTTCATTTTTTTGTACTTCATTTAATTTTAAATTTTTTATTTTTGTTGGAGTTCCTGTTACTACAACTTTTTTTGCTTTTGGTAGCCTTTTTTTTGCATCCTCAAATCCTGTTAATATTAAATCTACTTTTTTTGATAACATTTTAACTATTAAACCAGGATAACTATTACTTTCGTGTAGCACTGTTGGAATTTTATTTTTACTAGCTACCATAAATACTGGCCCACATATAAATCCACCTGTTCCTATTACTAAATCTGGTTTAAATTCTTTTATTATTTTTTTTACATCTTTATAACTTTTTAAAGTTTGTAATATTTTTTTTATATTAGTAATTGAAATTTGCCTACTTATTCCAAATGGTAAGTCTACTGTTTTTAGTTCATATCCGGCTCTTGGCACTAAATCATTTTCTAACCCATGGTTTGTTCCAACAAATGTTATTTGCGCTGTTTTGTTTTCCTGTTTTATTTTATTTGCTATTGCTATTGCAGGATTTATATGTCCACCTGTTCCTGCAGCTGAAATTAATACTTTCATATTTATTTCCTCCTAATATAACTATTGCAATAAATATTTTTTTATTTGTTGGGGTTGTATTTTACTTACAAATTAATATATGTTTTTTATTAGGTTAGGAAAAAATCCTGCCCTACATATACATTGCTTTGCAAAATTAATTAAATTTTCTTTGTAGACCTCGATATATTTAATAATACACCGTACACCACACAGCAATATTAACAGTGATGTTCCTCCATAACTAAAGAAAGGTAGAGCCATTCCTGTTACTGGCATTGATGATGTAACAACTGCTATATTTATTATTGCTTGTAAACCTATTAATGATGTTATTCCTACTGCTAATAAACTACCAAATGTATCTGGAGCTTTCATAGCAATAACTATTCCTCTCCATATAAATATTGCAAATAATGTTATTACCAATAAACATCCAATAAATCCTAATTCTTCTGCTATAACAGCAAAAATAAAGTCATTATGTGGCTCTGATATGTATAAATATTTTTGTTTACTTTCTCCTAAACCTACACCAAATAATCCTCCTGAACCTATTGCATATAAACTTTGTATAATTTGCCATCCGCTACCTTGTGCATCTTGCCATGGATTTAAAAATGATGTAAGTCTGGCTATTCTAAAGCTTCCTTTACCTGTTGCTTTAGCAAGTGTTAGCATTCCAAATCCTATTGCACTAGCTCCTAATACACCTGCTGTTAAAAAATATCTTAATTTGCATCCTATTATTAGCATCATAATTGATACTACTGCAATTATAACTATTGATGCACTTAAGTGGTCTTGTACACCAAACAATATTCCAATTGGTATTGCCAAAGGTATTAATGGTTTTAAAAAGCCATTCCATATACCTTTTAAATTTTTCTTATTTATTGATAAATATGCTGCATAATAAACTATTAAACCGATTTTTGCAAGTTCTGAAGGTTGAAACTGAATTCCAAGTGATACCCATCTTTTAGCACCATTAACAGATTTTCCTATTCCAGGAACTAATACTAATAGTAATAAACATACTGAACCCCAATATGCTATTTTGTAAAAGTTTTTATATTTTCTATAATCTATTTTAGAAATAAAAAGCATTGCTATTATGCCTATGCCGGCAAATATTCCCTGTTTTCTAAAGTATAAATAACTGTCATTCCCTGTTTCTGCTAATGCAGAAGGGGAACTTGCAGATAATACCATTATAAGTCCTGTTCCTAATAATAATAAAACTGTTATGCAAAGTAAAAAGTCGAATGAATTTTTACCAAAATTTGTTTTTAGTTTTACCTTTTTTGTCATTATGGGCTTTCCTTTCTTTTATATAATTAATAATCCAATTATGCATAACAATAATGTTGCAATACTAAATACAGATACTACTTTATTTTCTCTCCATCCAGATAATTCAAAATGATGATGCAATGGAGCCATTTTAAACATCCTATTTCCAGTTTTCTTAAAATATGCCACTTGTAATATTACAGATAAAGTTTCTAATACGGGTACTAATGCTATTATTAATAATAATAGTGGCATTCTTAAATACAAAGCCATACATGCAATAATTCCACCTAAAAGAAGAGAACCTGTATCTCCCATAATTACTTTTGCAGGATGTAGATTAAATATTAAAAATGCCAAATTTGCACCACATACTATTGTTCCAAATATAACTAATTCGTATATTCCTAATCTTGCAGCTATAACTGTTAAACAAGTAATAATTATTGTTGTTACACTTGTAGATAATCCGGTCTACTCCATCTGTTAAATTTACAGCATTTGTTGTTCCAAGCATAACTAACATAGAAAAAATAATATATAAAGACCTTGGTATTCTAACGTATATTTTTAATATTGGTATATATGTCTCTGTTCCTATATATAATACATTTTTTAAATACAATATAAATATAACAGAAATTACTAATAGTCCTAACATTTTGTATGCTGGTTTTAATCCTTCTGTATCGTGCATTACAAGTTTCTTAAAGTCATCTATAAATCCAACTAATCCAAATCCACATGTTGTTATTAGTAAAGGTACTAATTTTTTTACCATTACAATATTTCCTTGCTTATAGTAAAAATATGAAATTGTTGCTGTAATTATAGAAATTCCTAAAAGAAATATTATTCCACCCATTGTAGGTGTTCCTTGTTTTTTTAAATGACTTTTTGGACCATCTTTTCTTTCTATTTGACCAATTTTTAATTTTCTCAATATTGGAATAATTATTAGTGCTATTACAGTAGTAAGTATAAAGCTACATAATAATAATTTTATTTGAAAATTCAAGTTTTCTCACCCTTTATCCTATTATATCATTAACTATTTTTCTTTCGTCAAATGGGTATTTTACACCATTTATTTCTTGATATGGTTCATGACCCTTTCCAGCTAAGACTATAATATCTGTTTTGCTTGCCATTGATATTGCCTTTTTTATTGCCTCTATTCTATCTACTATTACTTCGTATTTTCCTTTTGTTTTTTTCATTCCTTGTTCTATTTCTTTTACAATATTTTCTGGTTTTTCTGTACGTGGATTATCTGAAGTAATTATTGTATAATCTGCTATTCTTCCAGATATTTCTCCCATAATAGCTCTTTTTGAATTGTCTCTATCTCCACCACATCCAAATACAGATATAACTTTTCCTCTAGTGTATGACTTAACAGCTGATAGTATATTTTCTAAGCTTTCTGGTGAATGTGCATAATCTATCATAATTGTTAAATCTTTTTTATTTTTTACAAGTTCACTTCTTCCTGGAACTTTTATTTCTAATAATGCTTCTTTAATATTTTCTGTGTCACATCCTAACTTAAGTGCTATAGATATAGCTGCTAAAGCATTATACACTGTAAATCTTCCAGGAATATCAACTTTAACTCTTTCATTTCTATCTATTAATTTTACTTTAAAATCTACATAAGAATTTGTTATTGTTATATCTTTTGCAAGTAAATTACATGTATTATCTATTCCATATGTATTAAATTCACAAGGTATTATCTTTTTTAATTTTTCTCCATATAAATCATCAACATTTATAAATGCTGTTTTGCACATATTAAATAACTTGCATTTTGAATTAAAGTAATCTTCCATATTTGGATGTTCATTTGGGCTAATATGGTCTTCAGAAAAGTTTGTAAATACTCCTATATCAAAATCGCATCCATATACTCTATCTAATTTTAAGCTTTGAGAAGACACCTCCATAACAGCAACTTGGCACTTTTCTTCTACCATTCTTGCAAATAATCTCTGTAATTCTATACTTTCTGGTGTTGTTCTAGAGCTATCGCCTAAACATGTACCAGCAATATAATTTGCAATTGTTCCAATTAATCCTACTTTAATTCCTTGTTTTTCTAATATTTCTTTTATCATAAAAGATGTTGTTGTTTTTCCTTTTGTTCCTGTTATTCCAATTAATTTTAATTTTTTAGTTGGATTTCCATAAAAATTACAAGCACAAATTGCCATTGCTTTTCTTGCATCTGGCACAACTATTAATGTAACATCATCTGATACTTTAATTTTTTTGATATCTACATCATCTTGTATTAAAATGGCTTTTGCTCCATTTTTTATTGCATCATCTATAAATTCTGTGCCATCAACAGAAAAACCTTTTATTGCAAAAAATAGGCTATTTTCAGTTACTTTTCTTGAATCATTTTCTATTGATTCTATATCTATATCAAAATTTCCTTTACCTTTTATATTTTCAATTCCTTGTAATATATTTTTTAGATTCATAATAACACCTCCATGATAGCATTTTACGCGTACATTATATATCTATTTTTTTATTTTGTACATACTTTTTTAACAAATAAAATTAAAACGTTTTATATTAAATTATTTTTATAGTTTAAATATCGATAGTCCCACCAGATTTCTTGTTTTTTGTTTATAAAAGGTTTATAAAAATAAAAAGCACATACTTATTAAATTATATAAAGTATGTGTTTTTTATATTACTATTTTTATTTATTTTTAAGCTTTAATATATAATAAAAAATTACACATTAGATATCTTCCCCGAGTTATTTCATTATCTTCAGTTAATATGTTAATAATTTCTTGTTCTTCTAAAGTGCACTTTATTTATTTTATAATTTAATAAAACTATATATTTTTTAATTATAATACTTCTAAGCTTAAAAATATTTACTTTAAAATTATTCCTATAGATAAAATAATAAATAAATTTATCATATTGGAAGTTAGTAAATTATTAGTTGTTTCAATTACTCCAAGCATTTTATCATTTTTATTTTTCTCACTTTTTTGTGATTCAAAAAATGTTATTAGTTCTGGAAGGCTTGTACCAAATCCTAATATTATTCCTATAATATACTCTGGCACAGTAAAAATATTAAATAAATTTTTTAATGTTCCAGAAAGTCCTTCTCCTACTATAAATAATAAAATCCCTACTATTATTAAATATATAGTGTATTTTATTATTAGATGTTTTTTTCCCTTTTTCCATTTTACTTCTTCTAAATATATTTTTTCTTGTTTTTCATCTATTTGTGTTTCATATTTTTTTAAATATAATTTATGTGCATTTGAATTTATTTTATAAAAAAATATAAATAATATAATTAAAAAAAGTGCAAATGGTATACCAGTTTTAATATTACTTTTTATCATATATAGTGGAATTAGTATAGTTATTAATACAATTAAAATGTCTATTTTTAATGCTTTATTTTTTAATATTTTTATATTTTTATTTAATGTTATTGCAAGTATATATTGTATAAAATTTATTATATTAGAGCTTAAAACATTATAAATGCTTGTACTAGCAAGACCTGCTAAATTAGACATAACTACAGTAAGAAATTCCGGAATGGATGTTGCTATTCCTGTAATATTTCCAATTGTTTTAGGTCTTAAATTTAATGTTTCTGCTAAATTTCTTAAAATTTTTACTAACATATACTTTGAAATAATTACTATTAATGCTATATACATTAGCAATTTAATTATTTCTATAATCAAACTTATCACCTATTTACATTATGTGCTTTTTTAAAATTTTTAGACATTTTTTAAATGATTCCTATAATATTGTGCAATGTTTTGTTTTTTATATAATAGGAAAGTAGAACTTTCCTATTATATAAAAAAAAGAAATGCTTTTGCATTTCTTTTATATTAATTCTAATACTGCAATTTCTGCAGAATCTCCTCTTCTATTTCCTATTCTTGTTATTCTTGTATATCCACCAACGTTTCCGCCTTTAGAATATTTGTCTGCTATTTCTCCAAATAATTTTGCTGGAATATCTATATTCTTTCCTTTTTCATCTTTTACCTTGTTTGTTTTATTTATTATTTTTCTTCTAGCATTTAGTCTTGATGGCATATCTTTTTGTCTTTTTTCTGTAACTTCTTCTTTAACAACTTTTAAATATTCTTTTCCATTTTTGCTTTTTACTAATTCTGTAACTTTGTTTCCATTACTATCTAATTTAGCTCTAATAATTTTTGCATCTATCATTTCAAAGTTATCTTTTTCTTTTATTGCTAATGCTATTAAACTATCTACAATTGCTTTTGTTTCCTTTGCTCTAGCAACTGTTGTTGTAATTTTACCATTTAAAATTACATCTGTAGTTTGAGTTCTAAGCATTGCTTTTCTTTGAGCTGTTGTTCTACCTAATTTTCTATTTTTAGCCAATTTAGTTCTCTCCTTTCTAATAATATATGTGTACTTTTAGTTTAGTCTTCTTCCCTAGCAAAGTCTAAATCTAATGAATGTAGTTTATTTGTTACTTCATCTAAAGATTTCTTTCCTAAGTTTCTAACTTTCATCATATCTGTTTCAGATTTATTAACTAAATCTTCTACTGTTGCAATTCCTGCTCTTTTTAAGCAATTAAATGATCTAACTGATAATTCTAAATCTTCTATTGACATTTCTAAAACTTTTTCTTTCTTAGATTCTTCTTTTTCTATCATTACTTGTGTATTTTTTGTTGCTTCTGATAAATCTATAAATAATTCTAAATGTCCTGTCATAACCTTTGCAGCTAAACTTAAAGCTTCGTAAGGTTTTAGACTTCCATCTGTCCATACTTCTATTACTAATTTATCAAAGTCTACCATTTGTCCTACTCTTGTATTTTCTACAGAGTAGTTAACTTTTTTAACAGGTGTAAATATTGAATCTATAGGAAGTACAGATATGTCTTGATCTTCTTTTTTGTTCTTTTCTGCTGTATTATATCCTCTTCCTTTATTAACTGTCATTTCTATTTTTAAACTTCCACCTTTTGAAATAGTTGCAATATGTAAATCTGGATTTAAAACTTCAACTGTTCCATCTGTTATAATATCTCCTGCTGTAACTTCTCCTTCATTTTTTACATCAATTCTAATTATTCTTTCTTCTATTCCATCCATTTTTAAACGAACTGCTTTTAAATTAACAATTAATTCTGGTACATCTTCTACTACATTAGGTATTGTAGAAAATTCATGTAATACTCCATCAATTTTTATACTTGTTATAGCAGATCCTGGTAATGAAGAAAGTAATATTCTTCTTAAAGAGTTACCTATTGTAACACCATATCCTCTTTCTAATGGTTCACAAACAAATTTTGCATAGTTTTTTGATTCATCTATCTCTAAGCATTCAATATTTGGTCTTTCAAATTCTATCATTTTTACCTCCTATTTTTTAGAAGTTAGAGGTTATAGGTTGGAGGTTAGAATTAATTTCTAAGCTTTTTCCTTTTCTTCTCTACTTCATTTTATATTATCTTTTAGAAGTTTTTTCTGATTTTCTTCTTATGACTAACTTCTAGTGTCTAATTATCTATTTCCTAGATATTATTTTGAGTATAGCTCTACTATTAAATGCTCTTCTATTGGTAAATCTATATCTTCTCTAGATGCTAATTTAATTACTTTACCACTTAATGTTTCAAAATTTCTTTCTAGCCATGCTGGAACTGGTTTTGCAGAATTTGCTTCTATATTTGATTTTATTGTACTATTATCTGCTTTTAATTCTCTAACTTTTATTTCATCTCCAGCTTTAACTAAATATGATGGAATATCTACTCTTTTTCCATTAACTTCGAATTGTCCATGATTAACAAGTTGTCTTGCTTGTGCTCTTGAACTACCATATCCTAATCTATATACAACATTATCTAGTCTGCTTTCTAATATTTGTAATAAGTTTTCACCTGTGATTCCTTTTTTATTAGCAGCCATTTCAAAATATTTTCTAAATTGTTTTTCTGAAACTCCATAATATGCTTTTGTTTTTTGTTTTTCTCTTAACTGTGTTCCGTATTCAGAAAGTTTTGTTCTTTTTTGTCCATGTTCACCTGGTGCATAATTTCTTCTAGCAACACTACATTTATCTGTATAACATCTATCACCTTTTAAGAACAATTTTTGTCCTTCTCTACGGCATCTACGACATTGTTCATCTTTATATCTTGCCATTATAGCCTTTCCTCCTTTTTTTATTTTTCACTTAACATACCTTTAAATTCTATATTTATTATAAATCTTATTATTGGTTAGATAGTTTTTTTAAAAAATCTATCTAACTTTTTATAGCTATAGTAACTATACTCTTCTTCTTTTTGGTGGTCTACAACCATTGTGTGGTATTGGAGTTACATCTTTAATACTACTAATTTCTAGACCTGTTGTTTGAAGAGATCTTATTGCTGCTTCACGTCCTGAACCTGGTCCTTTAACAAAAACTTCTACAGTTTTTAATCCATGTTCCATTGCAACTTTAGCAGCTGTTGTAGCAGCTTCACCTGCAGCAAATGGTGTACTTTTTTTAGAACCTTTAAATCCAAGTTCACCAGCACTTGCCCAAGATATAGCGTTACCATTTACATCTGTAATTGTAACTATAGTATTATTAAAGCTAGAATGAATATGAGCTTCACCCTTTTCGATGTTTTTTCTATTTCTTCTAGCTATTGGTTTTTTTGTTACATTTTTAGCCATCTTTTTCTCCTTTCTTTTTAAGAAAAATTATTTTACTATTTTATATTTTCAATTATGTATTTGTTTTTGTACACTTTAGCCAATTAATTAAAACAATGTTGCACTTATGTAATACGAGTTTTAAAATACTAAATGCCAATTTGTAATTAATTAACCATTATTTTTTGCTTTTAGAAACCATCTTTCTAGGACCTTTTCTTGTACGAGCATTAGTTTTTGTTCTTTGTCCTCTTACTGGTAATCCTCTTCTATGTCTTAATCCTCTATAGCATCCTATTTCTGTAAGTCTTTTTATATTTAATGCAACTTCTCTTCTTAAATCACCTTCAAGAGTTATGTCAAATTTTTCTATTGCTTTTCTAATTGCTTGTTCTTGGTCTTCTGTTAAGTCTTTTACTCTAGTGTCTGGATTAATTCCAGCTTCTTTTAAGATTTTTTGTGAAGTTGGTAATCCAATACCATAAATGTATGTTAAACCAATTTCTACTCTTTTTTCTCTAGGTAAATCTACTCCTGATATACGAGCCATATAATTTAGCACCTCCAAATTTTTTTGTTTTTATTTTTGCCTTTTATTTTATAAATTGAAATGTATTTGTTTTTCACAAATAGTATATTTATTTTTCAAGACATATATATAAACACAAATCTGATAAAGAAACCTTTAGTTTCCAGCCGCTACCATATTTGTGTTAATAACTAATTTGACAATTAACTTATCCTTGTCTTTGTTTGTGTTTAGGGTTTTCGCATATAACTCTAATTACACCTTTTCTTTTTATAACTTTACATTTGTCACATATTTTTTTAACTGATGGTCTTACTTTCATATTTTGCACCTCCTAAAATATTTTTTATATATTATTTTTTGGGTTATCTTATTTACCTCTCCATGTAATTCTTCCTCTATTTAAATCGTATGGAGAAAGTTCTACTTTTACTTTATCTCCTGGTAATATTTTTATATAGTTCATTCTAAGTTTTCCCGAAATATGTGCTAATATTTGATGACCATTTTCAAGTTCTACTTTAAAATTTGTATTTGGTAAAGCTTCAACAACTGTACCTTCAACTTCTATAACATCTTCCTTTGACATTATTTAACCTCCTAATTTGTGTAAATTATTTAAAAATTTACAATTAGCTTGTATATTATATACCATTATTCTAAAATAGTCAATATTTTTGGCTCTTTTTCTGTAATTAAAATTGTATTTTCATAATGACATGCATTTGTTCCATCTTCTGATATAATTCCCCAACCATCATCTAATTCTAAAATGTCTGGTTTTCCCTGTATTACCATTGGTTCTATTGCAAGAGTCATTCCTGGTTCTAATCTAATTCCTTTTCCTGCTTTTCCATAGTTTGGTATTCCTGGATCTTCGTGCATTTGTCTTCCTATTCCATGACCTTGAAATTCCTTTACAACTGAAAAACCATTATCTTCAACAAATTTTCCAATTGCATGACTTATATCTCCAATTCTATATCCTTTTTTTGCAAATCTTATTCCTTCAAAGAATGCCTGCTTTGTTATTTCTAATAGTTTTAGTGTATTTTTATCAACTTTACCTACTGTATAGGTTCTTGCACAATCTCCATTAAAGCCATCTTTATAAGCAACTAAATCTACACTTACAATGTCTCCTTCTTTTAAAATTTCTTTTTTTGAAGGTATTCCGTGTATTACAACATCATTTACAGATGAGCAAATACTTCCTGGAAAATCTGGCACTCCTTTTTCTCCACTAGGATATCCTTTTTCTGCTGGTATTGCACCGTATTTTTTCATTGTTTGCTCAGCTATTTTATCTAATTCCCATGTTGAAATACCAGGTTTTATTGCTTCTTCTATAGCTTTTTGAGTTAATGCTGCTATTTTGCATGCCTCTTTCATTAATTCAATTTCACTTTTTGACTTTATATATACCATTCTAGAACTTCTTTCCTTTATTTTTATATTTTAGGTTTGACATAAGAAACTAGAGGCAAAAAATATTATAAGTTATAAATTATTGTTTTTTTCTAATTCTATTTTATCAAACTTATCTTTTTAATTTTTAATTTCTTTAATCCATCTTTTTATATCATTTTTAGTTACTTTATCTTCTGCTTTTAAATCTACATTGTATAATAATCCTTCATTTTCAAAATATTTAATTACAGGTTCTGACCTTGTATGATATGTTTTTATTCTTCTTTGTATTGTTTCTATATTATCATCTTCTCTTCTAATAAGAGAGCTTCCACATTTATCACATATACCTTCTTGTCTTGGTTTATTATATTTTAAGTTATATATTGCACCACATTTTTTATTAGAACATATTCTTCTTTCAATAGTTCTATCTATAATATCTTCATCTGATATTTTTAATTGTATTGCCATATCTATTTTTTTGCCTTGTTTAGATAACATTTCTTTTAAATATTCTGCTTGTTTTGTAGTTCTAGGGAATCCGTCTAATACCACTCCATTTTGTGCTGAAGGTCTTTTAAGCCTTTGTTCTATTGCCTCTATTACAATTTCATCTGGAACTAAACTTCCTCTTACCATTGTTTTTTCTAATTTTTTTCCTATTTCTGTTCCATTTTCTATTTCTTCTCTAAATATATCTCCTGTTGATATATGTTCAATATTTACAACTTCAGTGAACAATTTTGCAACTGTTCCTTTGCCACTACCAGGTGCTCCTAATAATACTATTATCAAACTTTTCAACTCCTTTGTATATTTTATAATTTAATGTTTTTTTAAAAAAATACATTTTTATAATATATTCTTTTAAAAAAATATTTACGAAAAGTGTGAATTTTGAAGTACAAAGTTAGAGTATAATTAATTTCATACCTAACTTTCTACTTCTCACATCTCACTTTTAATATACTTTATATAAACACATAATTCGGGCAGACAAAAAATCCGCCCAAAATAATATTCTAATCTAAAAATCCTTTATAATGTCTCATTACTAAATGTGATTGTAATTGTTGTACTGTTTCTAAGGCAACACCTACAACAATTAATATTGAAGTTCCTCCAAATGCGACATTTAAATTTGTAAATCTCATAAACATTGGAAGTATAGCAATAATAGCTAAATAAATTCCTCCAAATACAGTCAATTTTCCAATAACAGATGATAGATACTCTGTTGTTGGTTTTCCTGCTCTTATTCCAGGTATAAATCCACCATTTCTTTTTATATTACTAGAAACTTCAGCAGGGTTAAATGTAGCATATGTGTAGAAGAATGTAAATCCTACAATTAATAATAAATACACAATAGCATTAGTAATTGAATATCCTATTCCTACACTAGATGATGAAGTAGCTAATGAAAATTTATATATTATACTCCAAAATCCTGTTTCTGTAGCTATATTTGTATTAAACATTTGAATAATCATTGCTGGAAATGTCATAAAACTACTTGCAAAAATTATTGGCATAACTCCTGCCATTGCAGGTTTGATAGGAATATGAGTATTTTGTGCTCCTACCATTTTTCTTCCAACAACTTTTTTAGAATATTGTACAGGAATTCTTCTTTCTGCATTTGTTACAAAAACAACTGCAGTTACAAGAACAATGGCTCCAATAATAATTCCTAAAGCTGTAATTAATCCTGTTGTACTAAATTCTGAATTAGATACTATTAATCCAGCTATTGTTTGTATAGCACTAGGCACACTTGCAAGTATACCCACAAGAATTAATACAGATATACCATTTCCAACTCCTTTTTGTGTGATTTGTTCTCCAAGCCACATCAAAATTGAAGTTCCTGTTACTAAAGATAATATTAATATAAATCCTGTTAATACAGTATTGTCTGAAAATACTCCTTGACCTTTATAAGATAAATATACTCCTGTTGCTTCTATTAAAGCTAATAATAATGATATTACTTTTGTATATTTATTAATTTTTTGTCTTCCAACTTCTCCACCATCTTTTGATAATTTTTCTAAAGATGGTATTACCATTGTTAATAATTGTACAACAATAGATGCTGTGATATATGGTCCTATACTCATTGCAAATATTGAGAATTTAGAAAATGCTCCACCAGATATAATATCCATAATACCACTTAATCCAGAATTAGCTTGCATTGCCTCTGCTAATGCAATAGAATCTACTCCTGGTGCTGTTATATAACAGCCAAATCTAAAAATAACTATTAATAATAATGTGTATAATATCCTTTTTCTTACTTCAGGTGTCTTAAATGCGTTTTTTATAGTTTTAAACAACTAAATCACCTCTATCTTTCCTCCTGCTGCTTCAATTGCTTGAGCAGCTGCTTTTGTAAATCTGTTTGCTTTTACATTAAGTTTTTTATCTAATTTTCCTGTTGCTATAACAACAATTCCGTCTTTTACTTTTCTTATTATTCCTTCTTCTAATAAAGATTCAGCTGTAACATCTGTTGCATTAGATTTATTTAACATTGTTAATGTTACTTCTGTATATTGTTTTGCAAATATATTTTTAAATCCTCTTTTTGGTAATCTTCTATATAATGGAGTTTGACCACCTTCAAATCCTCTTCTTACTCCACCACCAGATCTAGATTTTTGTCCTTTTTGACCTCTTCCTGATGTTTTTCCTAATCCTGAACCTATTCCACGTCCTACTCTAGTTCTTTTAACTTCTTTTTGTGCTGGTTTTAAATCTGTTAAATTCATTTGTTTACACCTCCCCTTTTTAGATGTGAGAAATGAGATGTGAGAAATATAAGTCTTTTTCATATTTTTTTATTTTACTCACTTTTGTTTTACTCATTTCTATTATAAAATTTCTTCTACTTTTTTTCCTCTTTTTTTAGCTACTTGTTCAACTGTACACATATTTTGCAAAGCATTAATTGTAGCATAAACTACATTTCTAGGATTGTTTGTTCCTATAACTTTAGTTTTTATATCTTTATATCCTGCTAATTCTATAACTGGTCTAACACTTCCTCCTGCTATAATTCCAGAACCTTCTGCTGCAGGTTTCATCATAACATTTGCGCTTCCGAATTTTCCTACAAATTCATGTGGTATAGTTGTTCCAACAATTGGAACTTCTATTAAATTCTTTTTAGCATCTTCTATTGCTTTTTTTATAGCATCTGGAACTTCTGATGCTTTACCATTACCTGCACCAATATGTCCGTTTTCATCTCCAACTACTACTAAAGCACTAAATCTAAAAGTTCTACCACCTTTAACAACTTTAGCAACTCTATTTATAGCAACAACTTTTTCTTTTAACTCTGTTTTTTCTTCTTGCATTAGTCCTTTTTCCCTCCTTTTTAAAATTTAAGTCCGCCTTCTCTTGCAGCTTCTGCTAATTCTTTTACAACACCGTGATATATGTATCCACCTCTATCAAAAACTACATTTTCAATTTTGATTTTTTGTGCTCTTTTAGCTATTAAAGCACCAACTTCTTTAGCTGCTTCTTTATTAGCATGTTTTGTTTTAACTTCTTTATCTGTAGTTGAAGCTGCTGCTAAAGTTTTTCCAGCTACATCATCTATTAACTGTACATATAAATTAGTATTACTTCTGTAAACACATAATCTTGGGCGTTCAGCAGTTCCACTTATTTTTGTACGTACACGAATATGTCTTCTTCTTCTTTCAAACTTTCTATCAGTTTTCTTAACCATCTTCTATTCTCCTTTCTTTAAGGTTTTATGCTTTATTAAAATATATTTTTAACAATTTTATTTACCAGTTTTACCTTCTTTACGTCTAATATGTTCATCAGCATATTTAATACCTTTACCATGATAAACTTCTGGTGGTCTTTTACTTCTTACAACTGCCGCTGTTTGACCTACAACTTCTTTATCTATTCCTTTTACTATAATTGTATTTGGATTTGGAACATCAAATGTAATTCCTTCTGGTTCTTCCATTTCAACTGGATGTGAATAACCTAAAGTAAGAACAATTTTCTTTCCTTGTTTTTGTGCTCTATAACCAACACCAACTATTTGAAGTTCTTTTTGATATTCGTTTAAAACACCTTCTATCATATTATTAATTAAAGTTCTTGTTAAACCATGTAAGCTTTTATTTTCTGCTTCTTCATTTGGTCTTGAAACTGTTATTACATTGTCCTTAATTGAAACAGTCATATTTTTGTGTAAATCTCTTTCTAGTGTACCTTTTGGTCCTTTAACAATAATATGATTTTCATCTATTTTAACTTCAACTTTTTCTGGAACTGTAATAGGTTTGTTTCCTATTCTTGACATTTTGTTTCACCTCTTCTTTTTTATATTATATTAATTACCATACATAAGCTAAAACTTCTCCACCTAGGTTTTCAGCTCTTGCTTCTTTATCTGTTTTTATTCCTTTTGATGTAGAAATTAATGCTATACCTAATCCATTTAAAACTTTAGGTAATTCATCTTTAGAGCTATAAACTCTTAATCCTGGTTTACTTATTCTCTTTAAACCATTAATAACCTTAGCTCCTTTTTCGTCATATTTTAAAGTAATTCTAATAATACCTTGAGTATCATCTTTTATATCTTCATAAGACTTAATATATCCTTCTTTAAATAGAATCTCAGCTATTGCTCTTTTCATATTAGAAGCAGGAACATCAACAGTTTTATGTTTAGAACTACTTGCATTTCTAATTCTTGTTAGCATATCTGCTATTGGATCTGTAGTATTCATGTACTTTCCTCCTTTTCTTCTTTCTAATCAAACTTTCCAAATTAATTTAAAGTAATAAGATGTACATTTTTTAAAACAATTAATGTAAATTCATACGAGTGTATGTGCAAAATTAATTATTAAATTAAAAATTAACATATTACTGCTTTAAATTGATTTTTTACCAACTTGATTTTTTTACACCTGGAATCTCACCTTTATGTGCTAATTCTCTAAAACATACACGGCAAATTCCATATTTTCTTATATATGCATGTGGTCTTCCGCATATTTTACATCTATTATATTCTCTTGTTTTATATTTTTGTTCTCTTTGTTGTTTAACCTTCAAAGACTTCTTAGCCATATTTTTTCTCCCTTCTTGCTTTAGAAGTTAGATATTAGATATTAGATTTTTCTAACATTCTTATCTGACCTTCATATATTTTTTATTAAAATTTAATTTGCCTCTACTTTTTATACAACTGCGCTTTTTTCTATTCCCTAATTTTTAAAAGGCATTCCTAATAGTTTTAATAATTCTTTAGCTTCTTCGTCTGTTTTAGCTGTTGTAACGAAGATTATATCCATTCCTCTTAATTTATCTACTTTGTCATATTCTATTTCAGGGAATATTAGTTGTTCTTTTATACCCATTGAGTAGTTTCCTCTACCATCAAAAGAATTAGCTGACACTCCTCTAAAATCTCTAACTCTAGGTAATGCAACATTAAAGAATTTATAAGCAAAATCATACATTTTTCCTCTTCTTAATGTTACTTTACATCCAATATTAACTCCTTCTCTTAATTTGAAGGCAGCTATAGATTTTCTAGCTTTTGTTATAATTGGTTTTTGACCTGTTATAATTTGTATATCATTCATTGCATTTTCTAATGATTTTGGATTATCTTTAACATCTCCTAATCCTATATTTAAAATTATTTTATCTAGTTTTGGAACTTCCATAACTGATTTATAATTAAATTTTTTCATTAAAGCTGGAACAACTTCTTTCTCATATTGTTCTTTTAAAAATTCCATTTTATATCCTCCTTTCTTTTACGAAAATTATTTGATTATAGTTTCACATTTTTTACAAATACGAACTTTTTCGTCTTTTTCTATTTTATAACCTATTCTTGTGGCTTTTCCGCATTTAGGACATACTACATTTACTTTGCTACTATGTATAGCGCATTCTGTTGGAATAATTCCACCTTCTTCGCCTTGTTTTCTAGGTTTTATGTGTTTTTTTCTTATATTAATACCTTTTACAACTATTTTTTGTGTTTTTGGTATTACTTCTAAAACTTCTCCTGTTTTCCCTTTATCGTTTCCAGATAAAACTTTAACAGTATCTCCTTTTTTTATTTTCATTTTCAATTTTCACCTCTTTTTTAATTTTCATTTCTATAATTTTGGTCGTCGAGGACGTCGACCTTTACATTCGTTTTATATATTTATAATACCTCTGGTGCAAGGGAAAGAATTTTCATATAATCCTTATCTCTTAATTCTCTTGCTACTGGTCCAAATATACGTGTTCCTTTTGGTGTTCCATCTTCTTTTATTATTACAGCTGCATTTTCATCAAATCTAATATAAGAACCATCTGCTCTTCTAGTTGGTTTTTTTGTTCTTACTACAACAGCTTTAACAACTTCTCCTTTTTTTACAACGCCTCCTGGTGTTGCTGTTTTAACAGAAGCTACTATAATATCACCAATTTTGGCATATCTTCTATATGAACCGCCTAAACATCTAATGCACATAATTTCTTTTGCACCTGTGTTATCAGCAACTTTTAATATTGATTGTTGTTGTACCATTTCTAGCTTCCTCCTTTTTTATTTTATATTTGCTTTTTCCATAATTTCAACTACTCTCCATCTTTTATCTTTAGAAAGAGGTCTAGTTTCCATTACTTTAACTTTATCTCCTATTTGACAAGCATTTTCTTCGTCATGAGCTTTTAATGTGTATGTTCTTTTTACAATTTTGTTATATGTTTTATGTTTTACACTAGTTTCAACTGCAACTACAACAGTTTTATCCATTTTATTTGATTTAACTGTTCCAATTAAAACCTTACGAAGATTTCTTTCTTCCATTTATGAATCCTCCTTTTTTATTTAGATGTTAGAGGTTGGATGTTAGATGTGAAAACTTCTATTTCTCTAACTTCTATTTTCTATTCTTTATTTGTTAACTTTCTTTCAGTTAATATTGTGTTTATTCTAGCTATATCTTTTCTAACTTCTTTTATTTTTTGTGGATTATCTAATCCGTTTGTAGCTAAACTAAATCTTAATTTAAATAATTCTGTTTTTAATTCAGATAATTCTTTTTCTAGTTCTGGTGAAGACATTTCTCTTATTTTATTAATCTTCATTGCTATCACCCACCTTATTATCAGATTCTTTTGCTATAAATTTACATTTTACAGATAATTTATTCATAGCTAATCTTAAAGCTTCTCTTGCAACATCTTCTGGAACTCCTGCAAGTTCAAACATAACTCTACCTGGTTTTACAACAGCAACCCATGCTTCAACAGCACCTTTACCTTTACCCATACGAGTTTCTGCTGGTTTTTTAGTTATTGGTTTATCTGGGAATATTTTTATCCAAACTTTACCACCTCTTTTAATGTAACGATTTATTGCAATTCTGGCTGCTTCTATTTGGTTTCCTGTAATTAAACCAGCTTCTAAAGCTTGTATTCCATATTCTCCATCTGTTACTTTATTTCCTCTTGTTGCTTTACCTCTATTTCTACCTTTTTGCATTTTTCTAAACTTTGTTCTTTTTGGCATTAATGGCATTATGCTTCTCCTCCTTCCATTTTCTTAGTTGGAAGAATTTCTCCTTTATAAATCCAAACTTTTACACCAATTTTTCCATAAGTTGTATCTGCTTCTGCAAATCCATAATCTATATCAGCTCTTAAAGTTTGAAGTGGTATAGTACCTTCTTTATAGAATTCAGTTCTAGCCATATCTGCTCCACCTAATCTTCCAGATACTGAAGTTTTAATTCCTAAAGCACCTGCTTTCATAGTTTTTTGCATACATTGTTTCATAGCTCTTCTGAATGAAATTCTTCTTTCTAATTGTCCGGCAATATTTTCTGCTACTAATTGAGCATTAGTATCTATATCTTTTACCTCAACAATATTTAAATTTACATCTTTTTTTACCATTTTTTGTAATTCTGCTTTTACAGCTTCTACACCAGTTCCACCTTTTCCTATAACAATTCCAGGTTTAGCTGTAAATACATTAACTTTAACAAATTTTGGTGTTCTTTCAATTTGTATTTTAGAAACTCCGCTTGCATATAATTTTTTCTTAAGCATTTTACGGATATTATAATCTTCTACTAAATAGTTACTATAATCTTTAGAATTCGCATACCATTTTGAATCCCAATCTTTTATAATTCCTACTCTTACACCATGTGGATTTACTTTTTGTCCCATGCTAATTTTCTCCTTTCTACTTATCGTTTTCTCTTAATACGATAGTTATATGACTTGTTCTCTTTCTTATTCTAACAGCTGAACCTTTTGCTGCTGGTCTAATTCTTTTAAGTGTTGGTCCGTTGGTTAGCATAAATTTCAGATATATATAATTTTTCATGGCTCATTCCATGATTATTTTCTGCATTTGCAATTGCTGATTTTAATAGTTTTTCTAATATTTCAGTTGATGCTTTTGGAGTAAATTTCATTATAGCTAAAGCTTCGTCAACATTTTTTCCTCTTACTAAGTCTGCTACTATTTTAACTTTTCTTGATGAAATTCTAGCATACTTTAGTTCTGCTCTTGCTTCTTGAATTTCTTCCACTTGTTTTCCCTCCTTACTTTCTAAAGGCTAGATTTTTAGAACTTAGAGGTTAGCTTAACTTTTTAAAAGTATTTTTATAACTTCATAATTTGTAGTTTACTAACTTCTTAACTTCTAATTACTAACTTCTAATTTCTATTTATTTACTTTAGTTGTTTTGTCTCCTGCATGACCTCTATATGTTCTTGTAGGAGCAAATTCACCTAATTTATGTCCTATCATTTCTTCAGATATATAAACAGGCACGTGTTTTCTACCATCATGTACAGCAATTGTGTGACCAATCATTTGTGGGTAAATAGTAGAAGCTCTTGACCATGTTTTTAATACTTCTTTTTTTCCACTTTCATTCATTTCTTCTATTCTTTTTAATAGTTTTTCTTGAACAAAAGGTTTCTTTTTGCTTGATCTTGACATGTTTTTCTCCTTTCAATAATTTTATTATTGTATTTGTATTAGGTATATATTTTATTTAGGTTGATGTAGACATCAAACCCTACTACACAGTATTTTTATTTAATAAATTTATTTTCTACGTTTTACAATAAATTTGTTAGATAATTTCTTTTTATTTCTTGTCTTGTATCCTAATGCTGGTTTACCCCAAGGTGTCATTGGTCCTGCGTGTCCTACTGGTGCTCTACCTTCACCACCACCATGTGGGTGATCTACTGGGTTCATAACAGAACCTCTAACTGTTGGTCTTATACCCATATGTCTTTTTCTTCCTGCTTTACCTATTTTCATAGTATCGTGATCTGTATTTCCAACTGTTCCAATTGTTGCTCTACATTTTGCAAGTATTAATCTCATTTCTCCAGAAGGTAATCTTACATGTGCATATTTTCCTTCTTTAGCCATAAGTTGTGCATCTTGACCAGCACTTCTTACTAATTTTCCACCTTGACCTGGATTTAATTCTATATTGTGAATCATAGTACCAACTGGAATGCTTTCAATTGGCATACAGTTTCCTGGTTTTATATCTACTTTTTGTCCAGATACAACTTTATCACCATCTGTTAATCCTACTGGTGCTAAAATGTATGCTCTTTCTCCATCTTCATATTCTATTAATGCGATATTTGCACTTCTGTTTGGGTCATATTCTATTCCAATTACAGTTGCTTTCATATCATCTTTTTTACGTTTAAAATCTATTATTCTATATTTTTGTCTATTTCCTCCACCTTGATGTCTAACTGTTATTCTACCATAACTGTTTCTTCCTGCATTTTTCTTTTTCTTTGCAAGTAAAGATTTTTCAGGAGTTTTTTTAGTTATTTCTTCAAATGTAGA
>CANRKA010000024.1 GCA_947631025.1 uncultured Clostridia bacterium
TGCATATAATTTACTAGAATGGTAATATTTCAAATACTCTAATATTTTATCTCCATTTAATTTTCCAAATAATTCTAAACACCTTATTAATTCTTCATTTCCTCCTGCTAAGTCTGTTTTATCTATACAGTCTATGAATGTTCTCTCTTTATCAGTTATCCTAACCTTATCATCTTGTACTATTCCAAAATCATTTTTACTATTTATATATTTGTATGATATACCTTCAAATTCAAAATTTGTAAATCTTTTCTTTGTAGATACATACACTTCATAAAAAACTTGATTTTTAACTCCATAATATTCTAAAGCTGAATGATACGATATATATGCATCATCTTTTATTTTTGAAGCTATCATATATTGGTCTGGAATTGGATTTTTAAATTCTATATTACATACAACATATAGATTATGCTTTACTCTTTTGATATAGTTAAACAATAGTAGGTCTCTTATTATACTTTTGGCAGTATTTATATTTCCCGTTAAATTATATACATCTGCTACATTAAATACTTTTAATGTTAGTATCTTTTCATATCTTTTCATTTTATCACCACGTTTTTTGTATTAATAGTATGTGTTTTTACACCCTTTTGATACATCTTAACATATATTTTATATTTGGTCAATATTTTTTCTTGTTTTTTGTATTAATAGTATGTATTTTTAGATATTTATTATACAATTTTCGTGATTTTATAAATTTTAATAATTTTTTTATATCAATAAATTTTTGTTATTGTATAGATATATTTATATAATTGGTGTCCCCGAGTGGACTCGAACCACCGCTGGACCGGCCTTAGGAGGGCCGCGCTCTATCCAAACTGAGCTACGAGGACATTTATATACAACTTAGATAGACAACCACTTTTTTGTGATTATTTTTGTCTATTTTTTACCTTTTTTGTTTACTTGTTTTTTTTTAATTAATTTAACTTTTATAAAATTTTTATAAGGCGGGTGCTCTATCCGCTTAAGCTATGGGTGCTTATATGTGCATATTATACACAAAATATATTCAAATTTCAACTTTTTATTTCTGTCTTGTATTTTTTTATTTTTTATTATATATTTTTATATGGAAGGAGAAAAAAATGCAAAAAATATTGGGCTATATGAGAAAAGCCATAGATGAATTTAATATGATAGAAAAAGGAGACAAAATAGCAGTCGCCGTATCTGGTGGGAAGGACTCTTTTACAATGCTATTAGGTTTAAAAAATCTGCAAAGATTTTATCCTAAAAAATTCGAAATAATTGCAGTAAGCATAAACCCTGGTTTTGAATTTTTTAATAGTAACCTAATAAAAAATTTCTGCAAAGAAATTCAAGTTCCGTTTTATGAAGAACATTCACACGCAAAAGAAATAGTATTTGATATTAGAAAAGAAAAAAATCCATGTTCTTTATGTGCAAACTTACGTAGAGGAGCACTTAATACAATTGCAATAAAAGAAGGTTGCAATAAAATTGCATTAGGTCATAATGAAGAAGATGTTTTAGAAACATTTTTACTAAATTTGTTTTATACAGGCTCAATAAATACTTTTTCACCTGTAAGTTATATGGACCGCTCAAAAATAACTTTAATAAGACCTATGATATATACACCAGAAAAATATATACAAAATTTTGTAAAGCGAGAAAAAATAGAAGTATTACCAAAAAATTGTCCTATGGATGGTTTTTCTAAAAGAGAAGATATGAAAAATTTAATAAAGTCATTTCAAAAGGACTTACCATATATACGTTCTAATTTATATGGTGCAATAAAAAGAGCCGGATTGGAAGGCTGGAATATAAATAAAAAGAAAGAAATTGAACTTTAAGCATTCAATTTCTTTCTTTTTTGATAATAAAGTTTATTATTACATTTTTTTAATTTCTTTTTCTGTATATATTTGTTTTGCATCATCTTCATGTAAAACAAATTCATCCTTTATAGGGTTTCCAACACCTATAACATATTTTTCATCCTTTAATAATCTGCCGCTATCTTTAAAAACGATTCTTATTATCTTTCCGATAAGCAATTTAGGATTATCATATGCACCACCATATTCCATAATCTTCTTTAAATATCTTACTTGTTTTTTGTTTTGAAGATTAATATAACTTGTATATGGTCCTGATTGAGCTTCATATTCAAATTCTATTGTAGTATTCATACGTTCCACACTGTATTTAATAGCTACATTTATAATTCTGCAATTTTCAATTTCCATTATGTTTCCTCCTTTTAAATATTAAACCCAAAATCACAGTTACTATTTGTTTAACTTTATTATCTCCTTTCTTTTAATTTTGCATTTGCTATAAACTAATTTCTACAAAGTTTAACCATATACGACATATTATATAACAGATTTACATAATTTGCAAGTTGTAGGATTACTTTTCTACTATTTTATTTAATTTGCTCATTAGATTATTTAACTCTAACTCAGATTCTTCTAGGCTATTTGCTTTTACACCTACATAAAATTTTATTTTTGGCTCTGTTCCTGACCTTCTTACACAGAACCAACTATCTTTATTTAACTCATAATATAATACATTAGATTTTGGCAATCCTGTTGTAGTTATATTTCCTGTTTGAATATCTTTAATTGTATCTTTCTCATAGTCTCTAATCTTTAATACTTTATAGTTTCCTATTTCTAATAAAGGATTTTCTCTTAAATTCTCTATAATAGATTTTATTTTTTCTATTCCGTCAATTCCTTCTATAGTTATAGATAAAAGTCCTTCTTTATAAAATCCATATTCTTCATATATTTTAACCATTTGGTCCCATAAACTTAATTTTTTGCTTTTATAATAAGCTGCCGCTTCGCATAAAGCAACTACAGAAGCAACACCGTCTTTATCTCTTGCATGAGTTCCAAGCAAAGAACCATAACTTTCTTCAAATCCAAAAATATATTTATAATCCTTATTTTGTTCAAATAATTTTATTTTTTCACCTATATATTTGAATCCAGTTAAAACTTCTATTAATTTTACATTGTATTTATTTGCTATGGCATCTGCTAAATTAGAAGAAACTATACTTTTTATTAGTACCCCATCTTTAGGCAAAATTCCCTTTTCTTTCATTTGGCTAAGTTCGTATTCTGCTATTAATAATGCTGACATATTTCCAGTAAATTTCATATATTTACGTGTTTTTGTGTCTTTTGCATATATACCTAATCTATCTGCATCTGGGTCTGTTGCTATAATAATGTCTGCATCTACTTTTTTTGCAAGCTTTATTGCCAAATCAAAAGCTTTCTCATCTTCTGGATTTGGATAACTAACTGTTGGAAAATCTCCATCTGGTAATTCTTGTTCCTTTACTACATAAACATTTTCAAATCCTAATTCTTTTAAAACTGTTCTTACAGGTATATTCCCTGTTCCGTGTAATGGGGTATATACTATTTTTAAATTCTTATTTTCTTTTTCTATTATTTGGGGATTTAAAACTAATTTTTTTATCTCATTTAAATATTTTTTATCTATCTCTTTTCCTATAATATTATATAAACCGCTATCTATAGCTTCTTTTTTAGAAATTTTCTTTATTTCTCCGTAATCTTTTATTTCCTTAATTGCATTTATTATTTGCGTATCTTTTGGTTTAACAATTTGTGCTCCATCTTCCCAAAAAACTTTATACCCATTGTATTTAGCTAAATTGTGACTAGCAGTAATCATTATTCCTGCAATACAATTTAATTCTCTTACAGCAAAAGATAATTCCGGAACAGGTCTTAATGAATCAAAAATATATGTTTTTATTCCATTAGCATTTAATATTAATGCTGCTTCTTTACTAAATTCTGGTGACATATTTCTAGAATCATAACTAATAGCAACTCCTCTATTTTCTCCACCTTCTTTTTTTATAACATTAGCTAATCCTTGTGTTGCCTTTCCTACTGTATAAATATTCATTCTATTTGTGCCAGCTCCAATAATACCTCTAAGTCCAGCTGTTCCAAATTCTAATTCTTTATAAAATCTATCTTCTATTTCTTTTTCATTTTCTTCTATTTTTTTTAATTCCTTTTTTGTTTGTTCGTCAAAAAAACTACTTTCACACCATCTTTTATATTCTTCTTTATAATTCATAGAATATGCCTCCTTTGTTTTTATTATTATATATATTCTCTTTTTTAATTACAAGAATTTTCTTAATTTATCTTGAAGTAATATATTAAATTTAAGAATATATTTTAAAAAGAAGTTAGAAAATTCCAACTCCTTTTTCACTAAAATTTAATTTTTAATCTCTAGCGTAAAATTCATTATATAATTTTATTGCTGTTTCCGGTGAATCTACACCTTTTGCATTTTTTACAGGTGCAAATTCATCTTGCCTTTTTACTCTCATAATGACCATACTTTCTAAACTTGTAAAAGCATCAAAAATAAAGCTTTCAAATTTATACGCATTTGGACTATCACTAATTACAATTTTTCCTTCTTCGTTCATATAATTAGCCTTTTTCTTTGCAATATGATAAGGTAACTTATTTTTAGATATAATTTCTAATCTTTTAATATTAAACATATTACATAATATATGCGATTCGCTATAAATAAGTTCTCCTTTTTTGTCTTTTAATTCTGCTAAATCATCAGAAATTTCTGAATATTCTATTACACTTGGTTTATTATCGCGTAAACAAAATACTCCAACTTTTTCTTTTGAATTTGTCTTAATTACTGATTTTCCTGCAGCTAAACATTTTTTTGATTCTGCTAATCCTATTAATGTGTTATCTACCATATTTACTAAAATATTATCTACTCCACCAATAAAGACCCATTCTATTTTGTTTTGTTTCATTTCATCTAAAACACCAGACTTTTCCATAGATTCGAAAACTCCACCATGTCCATCTGATGCAAATTTAATAAAACCATCCTCATTTAATAAAATTTTTCCTTCTAAACTTACCATTGGTAGTTCACCTTGAACAAAAAATTTTATTTTATCTTTTGGATATGAAAAGTAATTATTTTTTCTAAAAAACTCTATTGTGTCCTTATTATTTTCATTACTTGTCATTATATACCAATACACATATATTCCGTATTTTTCTTTTGCTTGTATTAATTTTTTACATAGTATCTCAAATAAAGATATTTTCTCTTTTACATCTAAAATAAAGGTACCTTTTGGGCCATCATATCCTAATCTTGTACCTTGTCCACCCGCCATTGTAACAACAGCAAGTTTTCCTAATTTTATCTTTTCATCGCCGATACTATCTAACTTTTCTTTTTCTTCTTTTGATAAATCACTCTTATCTATACAATCAATTGGTTCTATTTTAGAATTTTCAAAAGTTATTGTCTCTTTCGTTTTATTGTATATATCTTTTATTAATTCAAAATTAATTTCACTAATTTGACTTAATAATTTTTCTTTTTCTTTATCTGACATATTATTATAATTTACTAATAAATGTTCTTGATGATACTTTTTTAATGTGTTTTTTACTTCTTGGTATTTTAAATTCATTTTTTGCAACCTCTTCCTTTTATCAGTTAATTAATAATAATATATAAATTTTTTTTAGTCAATATTTTAGTTAATATATTTACAACCAGAAGTATTTAGTATTTTATGGTAGTTATTTAATAAACCATCATTAATTTTTTCTTCATTAATTTTAAAACAATTTACAATATTAATTTTTTTATCTTTATTTTCTTTTCTTATTTCTTCTATATATTTATTTTTTTCTTCTACTTCTTTTTTTGTTCCATTTACAATTACATATAATTCAGAATTATCTTCAAGGCCCTTATCTATATACTCCTTTAATTTTTCCCCTTTTAATCTTGTTTTATTCCAATTTAAATTTAATATTTCATTTTTTAATTTATTATCTATATTTATTTTTGAAAGTATTTTTTCTACTTCTTTATTTATATCTACATTTAATATTGTACATATTTTATTATTATCTTTTAACTTATTTGCAACAAACGGTACTATTGTTACACCAAGATGAACCTCATTAGCATAAAAATTGCATATTTTTTCATCACACATTTTACATACCCCCGCTCTTCTGTTTCCATATTTTACCATTTTTATAAATGCTAGTCAATGCATTTCCGTAAGTTCTCGTCCATTTTATTCGACAAAAAAATGATAATTTTGTATAAATTTTAAATTTTGGTTAATACTTTTTTTAAAGAATTATTTTAACAAATTTAGGAGGTTATATGAAACTTATTAAAAAATTACCAAAAAAATTAAAAATTTTATTTATTTTACTACCTTTATTATTTTTTTATACATTTATATGTTCTATTCAATATGTAACTGCTATTTCAAATAACCTATGTGATAATGTTTTTAGATTGCATATTATTGCCAATAGTGACAGTAAAGAAGACCAAGATTTAAAATATAAAGTAAGAGATAATATAATTAAATATATGAATACACTTTGTACTTCATCAAATTCTAAAGAAGAAATTATAGAAATTGCAAATAATCATTTAGGAGATTTTAAAAAAATAGCAGAAGAAACAATAAAAGAAAATGGATTTTCATATAATGTAAATGTTTCTATAAGTAATGTATTTTTTCCAACAAAAACCTACGGAGATATATCTTTGCCAGAAGGATATTATGATGCTTTAAGAATTCAAATAGGAGAATCTACTGGTCAAAACTGGTGGTGTGTAATGTTTCCACCATTATGCTTTGTAGACGTTAGTACAGGAATTGTACCAGAAGAATCTAAAGAAGTTTTAAAAGAAAATTTAAGTAATGAAGAATACATGTTAATATCTGAAGGAAATAACAATAATAAAAATAATTTAGATATAAAATTTAAATTTAAAATAATTGAATTATTAAATAATAGCAAAGAATTAATTGCTTCTAAGCCCTAATCATTATAATTTACATTTAAAAATAATTCTTTTCTAGATAATAACTATATTTTTTATTTATTATTGTCTTTTAAATTATTTTATGCTATATTATTTACTAGAAATAAAACATACTAATTAGTCGGAGGTTTCATTTTGGAAAAAATAGTCGTAACAGGTGGAACAAAACTAAAAGGTGAAGTTACAATTGGTGGAGCTAAAAACTCAGCAACAGCTATACTTCCAGCAACAATATTAATGAGTGGAAAATGTACTTTAGAAAATGTTCCAAATATTAGTGATATAAAGATTATATGTAACATATTAGAAAGTTTAGGTGCAAAAATTGATTGGATAGAACAAAATAAATTAACAATAGATACTTCTAATATATCTTCATCAAATGCGCCTTTAGATAAAACAAGTAAATTTAGAGCTTCTTATTATTTAGTTGGTGCCCTACTTGGAAAATATCATTCTGCTGAAGTAGGCCTTCCAGGAGGTTGCAATTTAGGTGCAAGACCTATTGACCAGCACATAAAAGGCTTCGAAGCATTAGGCGCAACAGTAGAAGTTGAACAAGGAAAAATAAGTGCAAAAGCTAAAAAATTAGTTGGAAATTCTATTTATTTAGATGTAGTTTCAGTTGGTGCTACAATCAATTTAATGCTTGCAAGTGTTTTAGCTGAAGGAACAACTATTATAGATAATCCAGCAAAAGAACCTCATATTGTTGATGTTGCAAACTTTTTAAATTCAGTGGGTGCTGATATTCGTGGTGCTGGAACAGATAGTATAAAAATTAATGGTGTTAAAGAATTGAAAAAAGAAGGTACTTATTCTATCGTACCAGACCAAATTGAAGCAGGAACATTTATGTTATCAGCAGTTGCTTCTAAAGGAGATATAACTATAAAAAATTGTATTACTAAACATTTAGAGTCATTAACTGCTAAAATTGTAGAAATGGGTGCAAATGTTGAAGATATAGATGGTGAAACAATAAGAGTATGGTGTAATTCTAGACCAAACAAATTAAATATAAAAACACTTCCACATCCAGGATTTCCAACAGATTTGCAACCACAAATGGGAGTTGTTTTATCTACTGCAAATGGAACAAGTATTATAAATGAAAGTATTTGGGAATCTAGATTTCAATATACAGCAGAACTTAATAAAATGGGTGCAAAAATAACAGCACAAGGAAAAACAGCTGTGTTTGAAGGTGTAAAAAAACTTTATGGATCACCAGTTTACTCAACAGACTTAAGAGCAGGCGCTGCCTTAATAATAGCAGCTATTGCAGCTGAGGGAACAACTGAGATTTATAATCTAGAGTACATAGATAGAGGATATGAAAATATAGAAGAAAAATTTAGAAAACTTGGAGCAAATATAAAAAGAGTTAAAGAATAGAAGGAACAAAAATAATGATAAAATTTAGTAGCTTATATAGTGGAAGTACTGGTAATTCATATTATTTAGAAACTAATAATAGTAAAATATTAATCGATTGTGGTGTAAGTGCAAGGAAAATAACAAATGCACTTGCATCTTTTAATGTTGATATTAAAGATATAAATGCGATAGTTGTAACACATGAACATTCTGACCATGTTCAATCTTTAGGTAATATATCAAATAAATATAATATTCCTGTTTATGCAACAAAGGAAACTTTTGATGCAATGCCTAAACAAACTGAAAAAATATCATGCTCAAATATTAATTGTTTTAATTCTAATGAAAAATTTGAAATAAACGATTTAGTAATAAAGCCTTTTTCAATTCCGCATGATGCAGCAAATCCTTGTGGCTTTAATATATACAATAATAAAAAATTTGTAAGTATTGCTACAGATATAGGACATATGAATTTAGATATTTTAAATGCTTTAGAAGGTAGTAACTTTTTAGTATTAGAATCTAATTATGATCCAGAAATTTTAAAATGCTGCTCTTACCCATATCCATTAAAGCAAAGAATTGCAAGTAACATTGGTCACTTACCAAATCAAATGGCTGGAAAAACAATAGCATATTTATTAAATTCTGGTTTAAAACAAGTAATTCTTGGTCATTTAAGTAAAGAAAATAATTTTCCAGAACTTGCATACAAAACAGTTGTAGAAGAATTAATTAAAAAGAATTTTAATGAAGATTCTATAAAAATTTCCGTTGCTAGTAGAACAGAACCTAGTAAAATGTTTGAAATATAGAGGTAACAAATATGCTAAATATAGATATAATATGTGTTGGTAAAATAAAAGAGAAATTTTTTAGTAATGCAATAGACGAATATTCAAAAAGACTTAAAAAATATTGTAAATTAAATATTATAGAAGTTCAAGATGAAAAATTGCCAAGCAAAATTAATAATTCTATTATTAATGAGATAAAACAAAAAGAATGTGAAAAAATAAAACAAAAAATTAAAAATAATTCTTATGTAATATGCTTAGATTTAAATGGTAAAAATTATACATCACCTCGGCTTTTCTGAAAAATTAGAATCGATTTCATTATATAATAATAGTAGCGTTACATTTATAATTGGTGGAACATTAGGACTTACTAATGAATTGCTAAATATCTCAGATGAAAAAATAAGCTTTTCTAGTATGACTTTTCCTCACCAATTAATTAGAATTTTCTTATTAGAGCAATTATTTAGAGCTTTTAAAATATTAAATAATGAAACCTATCATTGGTAAAATTTATATTGGGCTCACAGAAGGAATTATCTTAATTTAATAAAAGGGGGATAGTATTAAAAATAAAAATGAATATAATTAAAAAAGGGATGTTTTAGGGAGCTACATCAAATTTAATAACATTCAAAATACATTATTCCTCCTGTAAGAATAAAAACTATTTATTTAATTTTTTTAAAATACTTTTTGTGAATTTTTTTATTATTATTTTTTTTATAATAATAAAAATAGAAAAAAATAAAATTAATTTAAAAAACATTTTGATTTCCTTAAAAATTTTTTTGACTTAAAACTAAATTATATATACAATCTTTTTTTACAAATGTCAACATAAATCGATTTACAAAATTCGACATTTTCCGTTTGTTTACTATTTAATGGTATTATCTAAAATTCCATTCAAAGCATATCAATTATTAATTTTTATGCAGAATATTTTTGCAGTTAAAGTTTTAATAATACATTTTAATATAATAAATTAATTACTATATTTGAAGTTATAATCCCAATAGCATCAGCTACAAGTGCTGCATATAAAACAAATCTTGTATTTTTTACTTTAACTGCACTTGTGTAAACAGCTATTGTGTAAATAGTTGTTTCTGTAGAACCCATAATAGTAGAAGCAATTAGTCCTATTTTTGTATCAACACCGTAATTGGTCATAATATCTGTTGCTATTGCCATTGAGGCACTTCCAGATATAGGTCTTAATATTGCAAGTGGTAAAACCTCTACAGGAAATTTAATTATATTTATTAATGGCTCAATTAAATTTATAACTGCATCTATTACGCCTGATGTTCTTAAAGCTCCTATTCCTATAAATAAACAAAGCAAAGTTGGGAATAATTCTACTACAGTTTTTGCTCCATCTTTTGCTCCTTTTACGAATGCATCATAAGTATTTATTTTTTCTTTCACTCCATAAATTATAACAATTAAAATAATAACAGGTATACTTAATGAGGAAATTACTTCTATTAAAATCACTTCCCATCTATTTTTATTAAAATTTTTGTTAATGCAATTCCACATATTGCTGCAGTTACAGTTGCAATCCATACAGGAATAATAATTTTTGTTGGATTTCCGCGAACCTAAAGAATTTCTAATTGCTATTACAGTTGTTGGAATAATTTGTATTGAAGCGGTATTTAAAACTATAAATAAAACCATATTATTTGTTAATGTGTCTTTTTTATTATTTTTTTCTTGCATTGTTTTCATTGCTTTTATTCCTAAAGGCGTTGCAGCATTTCCTATTCCTAATAAATTTGCAACAATATTCATAGAAATTTCATCGTACTCTTTGTCTTGCTCTTTTATTTTTGGAAATAAAAATTTCATAGCTGGTTTTAGTATCTTTTTTAATTTATTTACTAAACTTGTTTGTTTTATTATTTCTATAATCCCTGTCCATAAACACATAGTTCCTAAAAATGTAATTGAAAGTTCAATTGCCTTTCCTGCATATTCAAAAATTCCATTTGTTAGGTTACCGTGTATTATTTGTAATTATTGCATATATAATAGACACAATTAAAAAAGTTGGCCATATTTTTTTTAACATACATTTTCTCCTTAAACCTACTTTAATATATTATAGTAATAATAATTTTATACAAAAAAAACTATTTTTTATTGTCAATTATATTTATTTATGTTATTATATTTTATATAAAGTTTCTAAAAGTATTTATAAATTCTAGGAGGTTTGCATGAAATCAACCGGTATATTAAGAAAAGTAGATGAACTTGGAAGAATTGTTATCCCCATCGAATTAAGAAATAAATTAGACATACATGAAAAAGATGCATTAGAGATATATGTTGAAGGTAATGATATAATTTTGAAAAAATTCGAACCAAACTGCACCTTTTGCGGAAAAACAAAAAAACTTATAGAATTTAGTGATAAACTAATTTGTACAAAATGTTATGATAAATTAAAAAACTTAAACAATAAAGAAAACTGATATATATTTTTTATATCAGTTTTCTTTATTTATAAATTTTATATATATTTCATTTTTATTTACATTTCTATCTTTTGCAATTAATTTAATTATCTCTTTTTTTTCATATCCTTGTTTTAAATAATAATTATAATGTTCTTCAACTGTTAATAAATTTAAATTATTTTTTTCACTTTCCACAGTTTTTATGCCTTCTATTATTATTACAAATTCTCCTTTTGGATTAATTAATTTTTCTTTTACTTCTGATAGTTTTCCTCTAATAAATTCTTCATGTATTTTAGTTAATTCTCTTGCTAAAACTACTTGCCTATTTTCTAAAATATGTTCTAAATCATTTATTGTACTTAATATTTTATGTGGAGCCTCATATAATATAATTGTTTTATTTGAATTTTTTATTTCTTCTAATTTATTTTTTCTTAATTTTTTATTTAAAGGTAAAAATCCTAAAAATGTAAATTCTTTTGTATCTATTCCAGATGCAATTAGTGCATTAATTGCTGCACAAGCTCCTGGAACTGGAATAACTTCAATATTTTCTTTTATTGCATTTTTTATTATAACTTCTCCTGGGTCAGAAATACCTGGAGTTCCTGCATCTGACACAATTGCAATATTTTTTCCTTCTTTTAATTTATCAATTATTTTATCTATTTTTTCTTCTTCATTATGTCTATGGCAACTTATCATAGGTTTAGAAATTTCCAAATGATTTAATAATTTTAAAGTATGTCTTGTATCTTCTGCTGCAATTAAATCTACTTCTTTTAAAATTTTAATTGCCCTTAAAGTAATATCTTCTAAATTGCCTATTGGTGTTGCCACTATATATAATTTCCCTTGCATAATTAATTTCCTTTCTATATAAGGTTATTTTTTATTATAAATTTTTAGTAATTCATCTGTATATGTATTATCTTCTTTATAAATAATTAAAGGTGCCTCAAATTTTAAAAATTTATTTGCATTTTTTACAGCCTTAATTAAAACTAAATTTGGTGATTTATTTATTTTTGGATAAACTAATTTAATTAATTTAGCTTCTAATTTATATTTTCTTAAAAGCTCTATTATATCTGCTATTCTATCTGGTCTATGTACCATATAAAATTCACCTTTATCTTTTAAAATTTTAGAAGAAATTTTTATAAAATCTTCTAAATTTGCTTCTAATTCATAACGTGAAATTAATTGTGAATTATTTTCGTTTTTTATTCCTGTATTTTCTTTTTTATATGGTGGATTAGTAACAATTGCTTCAATTGAATTTGGTTTAAAATACTTTTCTAAATTTTTAATATTATCATTAATTATTTCTATTTTATTTTCTAAATTATTTAATTTAATAGATTTATTTGCTAATTCATAAACTTCTTTTTGTAATTCAATACCATATATCTTTTTTATATTAGCTTTTGCAGTTAATAATATACTAATAATTCCTGTTCCACATCCTAAATCTAAAACTGTAGAATTATTTTTTATATTTTTTGCAAAGTCAGATAAAATAACAGCATCCATTCCAAAACAAAAATAATTTTTATTTTGAATTATTTTTAAATTATTTATTTGCAAATCATCTATTCTTTCATTTTTATTTAATTTAATTTCTATCTTTCTCACCCATTATCTAAATTTTTCATATTATATAATAATTTTTATTAAAAATCAAAAAAATAAGGGTCAACGTCTTTGGCGACCCTTTAAAAAAATAAAATTAGGAGGCTCTCATGGAAAATAATTTAACCTCAAATAATAGAAAAAAAAATAAAAAAAATTTTTGTGAAATAAAAAATAATACAATTTCTTCTCTTTATGAAGTTGAACATTTTTTGCAAACTTTTAAAAAAACATGTACATGTATTAACTTATATAAATTATTAAAAAAATAAATTTTATTATTTATTTATAAAAAATGTTTGGTCGAATTTAATTTTTTCATCTGAAAAACATTTATTTTCTTCTCCATCTATTAATATTTTAATTCCATTTACTTCATTTAATTGAGTTACTGTATTTAAAATAGAATTTATTATATTTTCTTCATTTAAGTCCTGCTCATTAATAAATTCTTTTGAAAAATCAATTTTTAATACTTCTCCTTCTAAATTTGTAGAATTTACTTTTGTACCTTCTGGAATAATTTTTAATAATTTTTCATTTTTTGGTCCTTCAATTAGTAAGTTAATTAAATACTCATATGGATTTTTAATTAATTCATTTGCATCTATTTTTCTTGCTTCAGAATTTAGCGTATGATTTTCTGAATTTTCAAAATATAATGTTACAATTGTTTCTCTTAATTGCTTATCGCTTATCTCTTCTTGCGGAGTGTACTCATCAGATATTTCTTGAGATACCTCATCTATTTTTACAAAAAAATTTTTATAAATAAAAAATCCGCATTAAGCCTAAAACAATTAAAATAATTATAAATATTGATAAATATTTTTTCATTTTTCCCCTCCTTTTTTTATTTAATAATATTTTAGACAAGTTATTTTTAGAACATTTTATGTTATTTAGTATTAATTTTTATTTTACAAAATTCGCGTTAATATATAAAATTTAATATAATTTCTGCTATTAATATAAAGATGTTAAAAGGTTAAATAAATTTATAAAAAAAACTATGAAGCATTTTTTTTAATTACTTCATAGCTTTTAAAATATAATTACTTTTAAATAAAGGAACATAGATTAATTTTTAATCTGTTGTTTTTGTATATTCTAATATTACTTTACAAGGTAAATTAGTTCTATTACCAGTACATCTCATATATACATTATCTCTATTAAACCATGTAGCAAAAACATCACCTGAATTAAATGCAATATTAAGTGGAGTACACGTACCATCATTACTAATAAATATAACTCCATATACATTTACAGGAATGTCAACATTTAAATCAGTTGTATCTAGTACTACTTCAGAAGAATCTTTAGCTTTCGGCGAATTTACCTCATATACTTTTCTATATAATGGTTTTCCATCTACCCAAGTTCCAATTACTTGTTCTTTTGTTGAATATTTATTTTCATTTTCATTTCTTGTTCCATTTACATATTGTCCTATTTGATTTTCATAATCTGCTAACGCTGAGTCTTCTTTTCTTTGTACTTCTTCTGTTTTTTCTTTTGCCAATTGTGCCTTTCTAATTATTCCATTATCTCCCATTATCATATTTAATGTTACACCTGCTAAAATTAATAACACTATTATTGTTATTATTAAAGAAATTAATGTTATTGCAGAATTTGATATACTTTTTTCTTTAATTAAATATCTGCTCTCTCTCTCTCTCTCTCTCTCTCTCTCTCTCTAGAATATCTATATTTTTCATCTTTTCCTCCATTTTTTTTTTATATTTTATATTAAATTTCTACATTTGACAATATGTTTTATTTATATTTTATTTAATTCATTTTTTATTTCTTCTATTTTATTTTTTGTTTGAATGTAAGCAGAATAATATAATTCATCAATTTTTTTATAATCTAACAATCCTACTTTTTTTGTTTTTATTTTTAATAAATAATCAGCATCTTTTAAATCGCAATTTGATATCTCATTACATAAAATTCCAATTGAATTACTTGCAACATCTATTATATTTTTACAATAATATCTTTCTTTTTCTTCATCAAATATAATACTTAAAACTTTTTGTGCACCTTTTTCTTTTGTTATTTTCCATGGCACATTTTCTCTTAAGCCTCCATCTACTAATTGCTTTCCATTTATTTTACAAGGTGAAAATACAATAGGATATGAACAACTAGCTCTTATTGCTTTTCCTATATCAATATTATTTATGTATATAATATTATCTGAATATTTTGACCTATTTTCTTTTGAAATAAATACATTTATTTCTCCTGTATTTATATCTATACTTGGAATAATTAATTCTTTTTTTATATCTGAAATATTTTTTATATTAATTTTATTTAATTCTTTATTAATTAATTTTTCTATAATGATTCCTTCATTAAAACCTTTAATTACAATTTTTCTTTTTATAAATAAATTAATTAACAATTTAAAAATATTTTTATAATCAACATATTTAATTTTCTTTGCATATTTTTTTAAAAATACTAGCATTTCATCACTTGTATAACCTATAGCATACAAAGTAGCAATTATACTTCCAGAAGATGTTCCAGAAATATAATCAAATTTAATATTATTTTCCTCTAATGCTTTAAGTGCACCTATATGCGCAGCAGCTTTTATTCCTCCACCTGAAAAACAAATTCCACTTTTCATAAATTATCACCTAAAACATTTTATGTTTTTATTTAGCTTTTTGTTATTTGAATTTGTTCTTTATTATATTTATTTAAAAGTCCAGTATATATTTCTTTTGCTCCATCTAAATTTTTAAAACACTCTGGTCTTATAATTTCTGGTAAATTAATTTCAACTTTTGATTTTTCTAAAATGTATTTTACAAATTCTGCACAATAAAAATATTTTTCTTTTTTAATTTTTACATTAAAACCAACAGCAAATAATCCTATAATATTAAATTTATATTTTTTTCTTTCTTTTTCTATTTCTTTTATATTATTTTTTATATCTTCGTATTGTTTATCTGTTACATCTAAATAATATATTTTAGCAACAGTATTTTTAAATCTTTTAAAAGTACCACTATCTATATGTTCTTGGACAAATCCTCCTTTGAATGCATTATATGGATTTAATCTCCCAAAACTATACATTTCTTCTAAATTATTATCTAATGCAATAGATATATGTGTAAATTCATCTTTTGTAAAATTTTTTATAATTTTTGATAAATTTGTACCTGTATGAGTTAATACTAAATATATTTTTTTCATTTTTTCTCCCATAATTTAATTTTTATAATCAATTTAGAATTCATATATTATTTTTTATAAACGATAAATTAATATTTATATTGAAAATTATAATAAATATTGTAAAATTTTACAATAGCATTTATGCTATCTTTAACATTAAACGTTGCCTTAGCTACAGTTCTGTATAAGAACTGGGTTAATAAGCAGCTACATAAATAAAAATAAACAATAACATTATATAAAAAAAGATGTTTTTATAGAACACTAAACACTATAAAAACATCTTTACTGGCGTAGGTGAGAGGATTTGAACCTCCGCTGCCCTTACGAACACTAACGGTTTAGCAAACCGTCCCCTTCAACCACTTGGGTACACCTACATAATTTAAAATTGTATAGCAATCTTTTTTGCATATTTTTTTCTATTTTAAATTTATAAAATAAATTTAAAATAGCAAGTTTGGCGGAGAGGGTGGGATTCGAACCCACGGTAGGCTATTCACCTACGCCAATTTTCAAGACTGGTGCCATAAACCAACTCGACCACCTCTGCATTGTTGTTGTATAAGCACTTACAACATACATATCTTAACATATTTTAATTAATCTGTCAATACAAAAACCTCAAATTATTCATCTTTTGTGATATCTGTTACATTAATCGCTCTTTTTATTGCCTCTAATTCCTCATCTGTCATTTTATATTCTGATTTTCCATTCTTTATTGGTTTTGCATATATATTAGACATTTCTCTTGAATATATTCCATTTAAAATTATTCCATCATTCTTCTCATTAAGAAGCGCCAAAGTAAAACTTAAATCGCTTCCTGTATCCTTATATGCATTATATCTATAAATTCCTACTTTTTGTATACAATATTTAATGTCCGTATCCAGCTTCATACAGTATTTTTCTAATTCTTCATTCTTTGTTATAACTTTATTTATTCTATCTAAGTGATTATTAAGAATTTCTTCTATATTACTTCCATTGCCAACTTTTTCCAAAAATTTCTTGTATTCTTTTTTCATTTTATTTAATTTTACAATATTGGCTATATACAATATAAATAATAATATGCAAAACAATGTAATTCCTAATACATACATATCATTTTTAGTTATTTCTAATAAAGAATTTAATAAAGTATCCAATCTACACTCTCCTTGTAATCTTACTTCTTAATAATTTCAAGCAATCTTTCTAGATCATCGTTTGATTTATACTCAATCACAATCTTTCCTTTTTTAGAACCTGCTTGTAACTTTACTTTTGTACCAAAAAAGCTTTGAAAGCTGTCTTCAATATCTTTAAAAATTGCTTCTTTTCTCTTATCTTTTTTAGGTGCTTGTCTTTTATTTTTTGTCTTTTCTTCGGCCTCTCTTACATTAGAACCAGCTTCAATAAGCTTTAATGCCATATCATATTGTTTATCTCCTTCTTCAATTGCAAGTAAAGCTCTACAATGTCCCTCTGATAATTTTCCCTCTTTTGCAAGTTCTAATACTCTTTCATCCAAATTTAATATTCTTATTGTATTTGCAATAGCACTTCTACTTTTTCCTATTATCTCTGACATTTGTTGTTGTGTTAAAGAATATCTATCCATTAAAACTTTTATTCCAACAGCCTTCTCTACTACATTCAAATCTTCTCTTTGAATATTTTCAATTAATGAAATTTCACTATTTTCTTTTTCATTATCTTCACGAACAATAGCTGGAATTTCTTTAAGCCCTGCTTTTTTACTAGCTCTCCATCTTCTTTCTCCTGCAATTATCTCATAATAGTCGCCTTTTTTAGCTACAACGATAGGTTGAATCAAGCCATATCTTTTAATTGATTCTGCAAGTTCCTCTAAAGCTTCCTCATCAAATCTTTTTCTTGGTTGTTCTCTATTTGGTTCTATTTCATTAATTTTAATTTTAAAAACCTTTTCCTCCTCTTTAATTTCTTCATTTATAGTACTTTTAAATAAAGCATCTAAGCCTTTTCCCAAACCTGTTTTCTTTGGCATAAATATCATTCCTTTCTTTTACATAATTATATTATTTCATATGCTTTGCCTTCGTTTTATCTTCTTCTACATCATTTTTATCCATAAATTCTTTTGCTAATTTTTCATAACATTTAGCACCTTTAGATTTAGAATCATATACGGAAATAGGCATTCCATAGCTTGGTGCTTCACTAAGTTTTATATTTCTTGGTATAACAGTTTTATATACTCTATCCTCAAAATATCTCTTTACCTCTTTTACAACTTGATTAGATAAATTTGTTCTTGAATCATACATAGTAAGAAGAGCACCTTCGATCTCTATGTCCTTATTCAAATGTCTTCTAACTAAATTTATTGTATTAATTAATTGTCCTAATCCTTCAAGTGCATAATATTCACATTGTACTGGAATTAGCACGCTACTTGAAGCAGTAAAAGCATTAAGAGTTATAAGTCCTAAAGAAGGAGGACAATCGATAATTATATAATCATAATTATCACTTATTTCATCTACTCTTTCCTTCAATCTATGCTCTCTAGACATTAATGAAACAAGCTCAACCTCTGCTCCAGCAAGATTTATATTAGAAGGGCAAACTTTTAATTTTTTAATTTTAGTATCCTTTATTACCTCATTCATACTTATTTCATTTATTATTACATCATATATTGACTTTTCGATTTCTTTATCAATTCCTAGTCCACTTGTTGCATTTCCCTGTGGATCTGCATCTATTAATAAAACCTTCTTGCCTTTTTTAGCAAGAGCAGCACTTAAATTAACTGCTGTTGTAGTCTTTCCAACTCCACCTTTTTGATTTGCTATTGAAACTATTTTTGCCACTTTTGCTTCCTCCTTACATTACTGTTATCTCATTCATTAATAATCTTCTGTATTATTACTATATCATATAAAATTATACAAAATATGTCAATGTTTTTAATTCAACTTTTTTAATTTTTTGTTCTTTTTTCTTGTTCAAGATAAATCAATAAAACAGATATATCGGCTGGAGAAACTCCTGATATTCTTGATGCTTGTCCTACAGATGTCGGTTTATGCTTATTTAATTTTTGTCTTGCCTCTAGACTTAAGCCTTGAATCTTTTGATAGTCTATATCTTCACTTAATTCTTTTCTCTCTAACTTTCTAAATTTCTCAACTTGAGCCTCCTGCATTTTAATATATCCTTCATATTTTAGTTCAATCTCAACTTCTTTTATTACATCTTTAGGTAATTCTTTTCTATCCAAGTCAAAATCCTTTAAATCATTATAAGTAATTTCCGTTCTTTTCAATAATTCTGAAATCTTTTCAGGTACTTTTAGAGGCATAGTTTCACGTGAAACTAGTAAATCGTTTATTGCTTCATTTGGCTTAATAGATGTTTTTCTTAGTCTTTCTATTTCTTCATTTATCTGTTTTTCTTTTTCTTTAAATTTCCTATATCTTTCTTCAGAAATTAGTCCAACCTTATATCCTTTTTCTGTTAATCGCAAATCAGCATTATCTTGCCTTAAAAGTAATCTGTATTCAGCTCTTGACGTCATCATTCTATATGGTTCATTCGTTCCTTTTGTAACAATATCATCTATCAAAACTCCAATATATGCATCTGATCTATCTAATATCAATGGTTCTTCTCCTTTAAGCTTTAGTCCTGCATT
>CANRKA010000025.1 GCA_947631025.1 uncultured Clostridia bacterium
TATTTAATATTATTTTTTATAAAAATAAATTTAAATTCACAAGGTTCATTAATTGTTTTTGAATCAAATTTAAAAGGTTTCATTTCTATTAATGGTTCATTGATATTTCTTAAATTTGATTTTCTAACTGTTAAAATAGCTGCTGTTAATGCTTTTATAAAATTTGTTTTCCCTGATGCATTAGCACCATAAATAGCAGCTGTCTTCAAATATCCTTCACTTGTGTTTTTATCATTTATAATATTCTCTATATTTTCATCTCCAGTACCAGCTATCATGCTAAATGTTATTTCATCTTTTATAGACATGAAATTTTTAACACTAAATTCTATTAACATAAAATCTCCTCCTTACTATATTATATTATAGAATTCAAAATTTGTAAATATTTTTAATACTATTTTTTTATTTTTTGCAAGTTTTATTCATTTTCAAATCAAATATTCATTATTTTTATATTATTTTTTTAATATTTGCTTTTTTTATTCATTTGCAATTGACTTATTTATAATTTTATTATATAATAATTTTAGCAATAAAAAAAGTCCTAATGCTATAATAGACATTAGAATCATTTATATATAACCCTTGCCAAGTTATATTTTTATTATTATAGCACTAATTATTGCTAGAAGTCAATACTTCTAGGATAGAAAATAGGAGGAGTTAATCATGAAGAAAAATCAACATATAACACCAAAAGGTGACTTATGGCAAGTTATTGGTGCTGGTAATTCAAAACCTACTAAATTATTCAACACTCAAAAAGAAGCAATAACATACGGTAGAAAAATTGCTCAAAATCAAAACTCTGAATTAGTCATCCATAATAAGTTTGGTAGAATTCGCGATAAGGATAGCTATGGCAATGATTCTTGTCCACCAAAAGACACAAAATTTTAAATTTAGGAGATGATTTTCATCTCCATATTTTTTCATTATACAATAAATATCCTTCGGCCAAGCCGGAGATATTTTACTTATATTGCCTAAAATGCCATGCATTTATATAAATTTTTCTTTGGATTATTTGTTTATTTTCATTTTTTATAAGAACAACTTTTATAAAATTTTTATCTCCTAAATCCGACATCCAACTTGAAACTGTTTTAGTATATACTCCTAACTCTTCTGCAGAATAATTATTAGTTGCAAAACCAAATTCTTCTTTACAAGAAAGCGAAGTTATCATCGCATATAATAATTTTTCATTTGCTCTTAATTCTTCATTGTATAAAATTCCTGATGGAATTATAGAATAATATTTAACCTTATCTTTCTTTTTTACCACTCCAATTCTAGCAGTAATTTTGCATAAAAAAACAGAATATTTCTTTAATATTGAAATACTCTGTAATATAGATGATTACTGCATTTTATTCATTTTTATTTTGGGTTGGTATATTTTAAACACGAGAGGTGTGGATTTAAATTTGCAATTTCCTGCTGGTTGGGAAACTGCAAAGGAAATAAAATTTGCTCAAGGTTTTACTCGGTCCTGCCCCTAGAGATTTTGTAGGCTTTCGGGCCTTTAACAGAGCCAGAAGCTTTAGCTATTTATAATTTTACTTTAGCACATAATTTTAGGTTAATTCTTGCTTATCATTCACAAGGAAAAGTAATTTATTGGAGATATGGTAATACTATTCCAGCTAATTCTGAATATATAGGAAGAAGATTTGCAAATGTAAGCGGATATACTTTAGAATTAACTCCACCTCAATCTGCCTTTGCAGGTTATAAAGATTGGTTTATTAAAAATTATAATAGACCTGGTTACACTATAGAAGTTGGTTTAGGAGAAAATCCGCTTCCATTATCTCAATTTAATGAAATTTATAATGATAATATTGGTATTTTAGTTTTAGGAGCGGTACTTTAAAGGGCACGTTAAACCGTGCCCTTTATTTATAAATTATAATATAGTAATTAATCAAAGTATGTCTTTAATTTTGTTTCATAATTAATTTTCTGACTTTTTATATATTATCTTTTCCACATTACTATTTTTACTTCTTTCTACCATTTTTTTATACACCTTATCTCGTAAATCTTGTTTTTGTTCTTTTAGGCTTAATTCTTTATTTGCAAAAAATGGCCCATCTATGTAGCTTACTATTTTTATTTTATTTTTCTTTATGCTATAGCTTTGGTATGTATTTGTTATGCAAAACACTGGTGTATTTAACCTTGCTGGATATTCAAACGAAACTGCTTTAAATGGTCTTATTTTTGTATAATATGGCCATATGTGTGCTTCTGGATATATTGTTATACTATATTTTTTATTTATTTTTTGTTTTATAATTTGTAAAAAGTTCTTCATTGCATTCTTATTACCTGGAACTGGTATTGCACCAAGCATTTGAATAATATTTCCAAATGGTTTTATAGAAATATTTTCTGGATTTACAATTAAAAAGTTTCTTTTAGGATATACAGCTAAACTCGGCATAAATGTATCTGCAAAAGCCTGTGTATGATTTGCATATATAAAATATCCTTGCTTTTTATATGGTTTTATCTTTTCTTTCCCTATATATTTTATTTTAAATTTTATTTTTGCATACAAAACCTTAATTGGCATACTTAAAAAATTTTGCAATACAAATGAACATATATCCCATAGTTTGTTATGATTATATTTAAAATTTTCATCTATTTTTATTGGTATTATTTTTGCTTTTGAAAACTCATCATTTAGTTCATCATTATAATAAATTATTTTTTTATTATTCATTAATTGCTTCCTTATTCTCTTCATTTTGAACTGTATTATATTTTAGTGGAATTTTGTAAAATCTTTCGTACACATTTTTCCATATTTCAAAATTTTCGCTTTTCATTTTTTCCACATTTTCTCTTTCTGATAAATCTTTATTTGGATATATTGGTTTTTCAATATTTACTATGTACTCTTGAATTGGGAAACCATCCTCTCCAGTTTTACTACTGTCTTGCATTGTAATAAATATAGGAATAATTGGAACATTATTTTTTGCTGCTAACTTATAGGCTCCATTTTTTAATGGTTTTGGTTTTCTATAATTCCACCACATACTTTGTTCTGGATATATTAATATATAATCTCCATTATTTAAAATTGTTTCTACTGCTTTTACAAATTTTATCATTGTACTTGTATTTGAACTTAATGGCAATGTGTCACAGTTTCTAAAGAAAAATCCATATAATCCTGGAAAGTTTGTATAGTTTCCTTCTCTTATTACTTTATATAGTTTTTTCTTTTTTGAAAGTCCAGCTTTTTTAAAGACAGTTTCTATTGCAAAAGAATCAAACGGATTGAAATGATTACATGTTACCATTGCTCCTGTTTTTACTTCTTTTAAGTTTTCTATTCCATTTACCTGTCTTACTATTAGCTTTTCTTCTTTAAGAATATTTCTTAAAAATATTTCTCCCATTTTGTTTGCTAACTTATTTTTTAATTTATTTTTTCCTTTGTTTCTAAAATAGTCTACATTTTCTGCCTCTAATGGAATTGTTGGTGGGTCTTCTTCAACATCTACATCAAAAATTCCATTTCTTTCTAAATTTTCTATTCTTTCTAAAACATTTAATCTTTCTTGAGCTTTTTGTTCAAGTTCTTGATGATTTTTTCCTTTTATATCTTTTAAGTTTATATATTTAAAATATTTTTTATACTTACCTTCTTCTTTTGCATATTTTCTATCGTCTCCTACACAGTCTGCTTCTTTTTGTGCTAAATCTTTCAAATTTTTATATTGTTCCATATCTTTAAAACGTTCTTCTTCTGTGTATTCATTTTTTATTTTATTTATTTCATTAAAAAACTCTGTTTTTTTAGCATATTTCCAAAAATATTCTTTATATAAAATATCTTCAAAATGCCAAGGTTTATATGCTAAATTATAATGTATAATTTTTATATCTTCTTCTTTTATATCATTAACTGCAATAGGCATTCTATTCCATGTTTTTTCAATTATCTTAACTTTTCCTTTGCACAATCTATTTAAATAATCTTGATCTTGTGCAACTGTAAATTTTATTGTTTCTAATAAATATAAAAACTTATCTTGAAAATTGAACTTTCTAAATTCATCTAAGTTCATAAGCAATATTCCGGCATTAAAATATTTATTATAATGTGCGACTCCAACTACCTTTTCTGCATAGTCTTGAAATACCTTTTGGCTCTGTATTACGTCATCTGGAGCTGCTGCAACTAAGTTATTTTCTATTTGTGTATTATAAAGTTCGGCAATATCTCCTAAAATAACAATATCACTATCTAAATATAAAGCTTTATTATATTGAGGATATAAATTTGGTATAAATAGTCTAAAGTATGTTGTTTTTGAATAATAGTCTCTTGTATATAATTTATCTTTTACCTCTTCTATGTAGTAGTTTAAATCTACAAATTCTATATTTACATTTTCTTTTTCATATTTACTAATTTTCTTTTTGTTTTCTTCTTTTATGTCTGTATATAATATTTTTATTGAATAATGGTACTCTTTAGACGAATTCTCTATTAAAGAACTTAGTGCAACTGCTAAAAATGGTATATATCCATCATCTACTGCAAAAAATATTGGTATAACTTTTGTTTTTTCCATTCAAATTTCCCCTTTTATTTATTTAATTTGTTACTTCTATTTTATTATCATATTTATCTTTTAATTTCAAATATTCCTCTAAATCCTTATCAAATGCATAGCATTTTAAATATTTGTGTATTTCTTCTACTTGCCATTGTTTGTAATTTTCTGTGTGTGGATATGGTAAAAACATTAGTCTTTTGCAAAAATGGCAAATTACTGTGTCTTTTTTATTAAATTTTGATTGTTCATTATATATACGTGGTAATAATAATTTTTTAGTTGTTGACCAAAATATTGCATCTTGGTCTGCAAATAATAATTTTCTTTTACGAAGCATTTCTCTTGCTTTTTCTAATAATCTAGTTTCTTTTATTTTTTTCATATTCAACAATAGCATTCCTGCATTTATATAATCTGGTCTTATTATCCAACATCCATATTTTTCTTTAACTGCCGCATATTCATACTCTGATATATCTATATTATATAATTTAGATATATCGTCTCCTACCATTATATCTATGTCTAAATATAAAATTTTATCTGGAATTTCAGATACTTTATCTGCTAATAGCCTAAGTAAAGTATAAGGTGTACAATATGCATTTTCGTTATAACAATTTAAAAATTCCTTTTCATATAAATCTGTTACATCTATTTTAGTTATTCTGTTTTTTATATTTTTTTCTTTTATAACTTGTTCTAAAAAGTCTACTTGACTATCTGTAATTGGTATATATTCTGGTTTTAATCTTGTAGCATCCATTGTGAAAATATAGCAATTAATTGCTTCTTTTGTTTTATTTGTAATTGAAATTAGTTCTGTAAGTGCTCCTTCAAATACTTTATTATTTCCACATAAAAGAATATTTATCATTTTTTGCTCCTATTTTGTTTTTTAGCATTATACATTATTATATATTTTTTTTCAAGATTTTTGTATTACAAATAGAGAATCTTTTTTTATAAAGACTCTCTATAATAAATTTTTTTATTTTATATAATTTGCTGGATTTACATTTTTATTATCTTTTAGAATTTCAAAATGTAAATGTATATCTTCTGAGCTTTCGAATACAGCCGTGTTTCCAACTGTTCCTATTGTTTGTCCTTGAGAAACTTTTTCTCCTTCAACTACAAATTCACTTGTAAGTAAATTTGCATAAACTGTTTTAAATCCACCTTCATGTTCTATTGTTATTGTTAATCCATATCTTGGGTCATTTTTTATTGTTTTTACAGTACCATCAGCTGCTGCTTTTACAATTTCTGTTTTTTCTGCTCTAAAATCTATTCCATTATGTGTTATCCATTCATTTAAAGTTTCTGAAAATACAAGATTTTCTTGTGCAAATTCTTTTACTATATCACCATCTACTGGTCTTGCAAAAGAAATTTCTTTTATTTCTTCTTTAGTTTCACTATTAGTTTCTTTTACAACATTTTTATTTTTTGTGTTATTTGTAGTTTTATTTTTTTCTGTTTTTTCAATATTACTTGTATTTACTGCTATTTTTTCTGTGTTAGTATTATTTACTTCATTTTTACTTTCTTCAACTGTTTTTCCTATAGATGAACTTGCGTCTTGCACACTGTTTGTAAGTGCAGAAAATTGTTCCATATCTAATGCTTCTGCAGATTTATTTAACTTATTTGCATATATTATATATGAGATAGTAAAAACTATTGCAAATAATGCTATTGCTCCTCCTATCCAATAATATATATTCATATTTTTATAATTCTTTTGGTTTCTATTTTCTCTTCTCATTTTGCCCTCCTAATTTTTTATTTATTAGGATTATTTCCCAAAAGAATAAAATTATACTAATTTTTAATTTTTACATATTTTTTATTTCAACACCTGTATAAAAGTGTTTTATAATTTCTTCGTAATTACTGCCTGCTTTTGCCATACTATCTGCTCCTGTTTGGCTCATTCCTACTCCGATGTCCATAGCCTTTTACATTAAATTTTATCTTTTGATTTTCTTGTTTTATTTCAAAATTCGTTGATTTTAGTCCAAATAATGTTCTTGCTTCTACTCCTGCTAAGTTTTTATTTCCTACTTTTAATGTTTTTACTCTTCCACTTTCTGTTAATTCTAATATTTGTATAGCATTTTCTTCATTCCAATTTATAGAAAAATCCTTATATTTTTCTTTTACTTTCTTTTCTAATTCTTCTTTTGTAAATTCTGCTTCAGATGCATATTGTGTATAACTTTCTTCTCCTGCAGTTGTTACAGATTGTAAGTATTCGTATCCGCTTCCTCCCCATACATTTATAGGTGTTTCTGTTGTTCCACCACTGTTTGAGTGAAAAAATGCATCTATTGGCTCTCCATTATATGTAATTATTTTTCCTTTTGTATCATCTACTGCACTTACTATTTTTTTCCAATTTGAATCTCTAACATCTTCTTCCCATTTACTTAACCTATCTTCTTTTGTAATCCACGCTTGACAACATTTTGAATCATCACATATTTGTGCATCCTCATGTTTTCCATTATTATGACTAATTGTATAAATTGTATATGTTCTGGCAACAACTGCTTGCGCTCTTAATGCTTCTACTTCAAAATTTGCTGGCATTTCACTTGAAACAACTCCATATAAATATTCATCTAATTTTATTTCCTCTATTTGATTTGTTTTACTATGCAATAATTTTATTGTATTGTATTGTTTGTAATCATATGGTTGTGATTGTTCCTGTGGACTGCTTGGACTTTCTTCTCCAACAGTTTGCGACTCTTCTTCAAATGGTTTTGTAAATATAAATGGTATTATAAAACAAATTAAAACAAACCCTATTATATATAAAAATATCTTTTTCATACAATTTCCTCCAATTTATGAAATTAATTTTTCCTTCATTGAATTTAATATCTTTTTTTCTATTCTTGATACTTGTACTTGTGATATTCCTAATATTTTTGCTACTTGGGTTTGTGTTTTGTCTTTATAATACCTTAATAATATTATCTCTTTTTCTTTATTTTCTAATTCATTAATTGCGTCCTTTAATGCAATATTGTTTGTAATACTTTCTTGCTCATCTTTATTGTTTGATAACTTGTCAATTAAGCTTAAAGAGTCCTCATTATTAGAATTTTCCTTATAAATAGATTCAACAACTTGACCAGATTCTAATGCCATTGTAATTTCTTCTTTAGGTACCTTTAATTCTTTTGACAATTGTTCTATATTTATTTCAATTCCTTTCGTTAAATATTCCTTTTTTAATTGAGCGATTTTAACAGATAATTCTTTTAAACTTCTACTTACTTTTATAGGACCATCATCTCTTAAGAATCTTTTGATCTCTCCTATTATATATGGCACCGCATATGTAGAAAGTTGAACATCATAATTTGTATCAAATCTTTTTATAGCTTTTATTAGACCCATCATTCCTATTTGATTTAAATCTTCTATTTCATGTCCTCTACCTATAAATCTTTTTACAATGCTCATTACTAATCCTTTGTTGTTTTCTATCAATTCTGCTAATTTCTGTTCATTTCCTTCTTTTGCCAATATTATATCTTTTGTATTATTTTCGTACATAGAAAATTTCCTTTCATAAAATTATTTTTAATCTGCTCTCATAGAAATTTTCGATTTATTTCCAATTATATTTTCTATATTTTCTGGTTTTTTTATTAATTTTTTCATTGTAACTTTTGTTCCAAGACCTAAAACAGATTCTACTTGCATTTCGTCCATAAAACTTTCCATTATGGTAAATCCCATACCAGACCTTTCTAAATCTCCTTTAGAAGTATATAAAGGTTGTTTTGCTAAATCTACATTTTCTATCCCTTTACCTGTATCTGAAATTTCTATAGAAATTGTATTTGCAAAAATTCTTGCTATTATTTTTACAATTCCTTCTGTATTTTCATAGCCATGAATTATACAATTTGTAACAGCTTCTGATACAGCTGTTTTTATATCTGATAGTTCTTCTATTGTTGGGTCAAGTTGTGCAGCAAAAGCTGCAACTGTAACACGAGCAAAAGCCTCGTTATTAGACTTACTTAAAAATTCTAATTTCATTTCATTTTCATACAAAGATTTCATTTTTAACTTTCCTTTCTTTTTTTATCTATATAACATATAAATATAAAAATTTATGAGATAACAAATGTGATTTTACAATTTCTTATATGTATTAATCTGCGGAATTGAATATTTTTTTATAATTATATGTTATTATTATAATTTTAAAATTAAATTGCAAATTTAAAATTATCATAAATAGGTATTACCTTTAATGCTCCTGACATTTCTAATATCTTTCTTGTTCCTTTACTAACATTTATAATTCCTAAATCTCCACCTAGCATTGTTGCTAATCTATACCTTCCTAATAAAAAGCCTATTCCGCTACTATCCATAAAACTAACACTATTAAAATCAAATATAACTTTTTTAGGCATATATCTTTCAATTTCATAATCTATTTTCCTCCTTAATTCTTCTGTTTTACAATGGTCAATTTCTTCTGTTAATTCTACTAACAATAACTTGTCCTTTTCTAAATAATTAACTCTCAAAATTACTACCTCCTCATTTGTAATTTAAATCATTATAATACTATTGGAAATATTTTCCAATAGCGAAATATAGGAAGTTTTAGCGATTTATAAGAAGTTTTCGACATTTTTTTAAATGTTACAAATTGAAAGATTGTGATAAATATTAATGAATAGCTCTAAGAGTTTACACCTACATCAACTCTTTATTAGATTTTTTTAAATATTATTTTAACAAAAACACATAAATTTACATATAATACCTAAGAATAAATATATATTGGAGGTTTTTATGTGTGGTATAGTTGGTTTTGTTAATTATAAAAAAGATGTTACACCTTATAAACATGTACTTAATAATATGATGCAAACTTTATCTAACAGAGGACCAGATGAAGAAGGTTACTACATAAACGAAAATGTTGCTTTAGGTCACAGGCGATTAATTGTTATTGACCCAGAAGGCGGAAAACAACCTATGATAGAAACCTATTCTTATGGTAAATATATAATAGTTTATAATGGACAAATTTATAATACAAAAGAATTAAAAGAAACTTTACTTGAAAATGGCTTTGAATTTAATAGTCATTCAGACACAGAAATTTTGCTTAAAAGTTTTATACATTATGGCTATGATACCCCTAAACATTTAAATGGTATTTTCTCTTTCGCTATTTGGAACACAGCTAAACAAGAGTTGTTTTTAGCAAGAGATCACTTTGGAATAAAACCTTTATTTTATACATTTTGTGATGACACACTTATTTTTGGTTCTGAACTAAAAGCATTATTCGAATATCCAGGAGTAAAAAAAGTTGTAGATAAACAAGGAATTGGTGAACTTTTTGGTATTGGTCCTGCACATACGCCTGGAACTACTGTTTTTAAAGATATATTTGAAATTAAACCCGCTCATTTTGCTGTTTATAATAAATCTGGCTTTCATAGTGAAAAATATTGGAAATTAGAAACAAAAGAACATACAGATAGTTTTGGTACTACTTGTAAAAAGGTTCATTATTTACTAGATGATGCAATACAAAGACAACTTGTTTCAGATGTTCCTTTATGTGTTATGCTTTCTGGCGGTTTAGATTCTAGCATTATTGTTGCTTATGCTAGCAATTATTGCAAAAAAAATGGTCTACCACCACTAGACACGTTTTCTGTTGATTATGTAGATAATGATAAAAACTTTGTAAAGAGTGATTTTCAACCTAATTCCGACAATTATTATATTGACTTAATGAGAAAAAATTTTGAAACAAATCATCATAAAATAGTAATAGATACACCAGAACTAGCTGATTCTTTAGAAGATGCAATGATTGCAAGAGACTTTCCTGGTATGGCGGATGTAGATTCTTCGTTTTTACTTTTCTGTAATAACATAAAAAAAGATGCTACAGTATGTCTTTCTGGTGAATGTTCGGATGAAATTTTTGCAGGTTACCCTTGGTTTTTTAGAGAAGATGCCTTAAATAGTAATACTTTTCCATGGTCAATTGCAATTTCAGAAAGGCAACATTTATTAAATCCTGATATCTCATCTAAGGTAAATTTAAAAGAATATATAGATTATAGATATAACGAGAGCTTATCTGAAATAGATTTCTTAGATTCTGATTCTTATGAAACACATGAAAAAAGAAAAATAACACATTTAACTATGAATTGGTTTATGCAAACATTATTAGATAGGTCTGATAGAACTTCTATGTACAGTGGTTTAGAATTAAGAGTTCCATTCTGTGATTACAGATTAGTAGAATATATGTGGAATGTACCATGGGAAATAAAGGCATTAAATGGGCGTGAAAAAGGATTACTTCGTTATGTAGTAAAAGATTTATTACCTAAGGAAATTGTAGATAGAAAAAAATCTCCTTACCCTAAAACACATAATCCAAATTATTTAGAAAAAGTAAAACAAATGCTAACTCACATAATGAATAAACCAGATGCACCTATAAATAATTTATTAAATAGAAAATATATTTTAGAAATATTAGAAACTGACGGAAAAGCATTTACAAGGCCATGGTTTGGTCAGTTAATGACAGGTCCACAACTTATGGCTTACCTTTGCCAAGTAAATATGTGGCTTGAAAAATATCAGCCTAAGATTGAAATATAACACATAAGAGGTTGCAAATTGCAACCTCTTATCTATTATATTTTTCAAAGTATAGTTTCCTATTATTTAATTTTTTCTTTTATTTTCATTAAAGTATTTAAAGCATCTATTGGTGTTAAAACATCTAAATCTATTTTATCTATTTCGTGTGCAACCTCAGCTAATTTATAGTTAAACATATCAAATTGTCCTTCAACTACCTTTTTGCTTTCTTTTTCTTGCTTCTTGCCACTCATTATATTTTTTCTTTCTAAACTAGTTAATATCTCATTTGCTTTTTTAGTAACATCTTTTGGAACACCTGCTAAGCATGCAACATGTATACCGTAACTTTCGTCTGTTCCTCCTCTTACTATTTTTCTTAAGAAAATTACGTCTTCGCCTTTTTCTTTTACAGCTATAGAGTAATTTTTCACTCCTTCTAGTTTATTTTCTAAATCTGTTAATTCGTGATAATGTGTTGCAAATAATGTTTTAGCTCCACATTTTTCTTTATCTGCAATATATTCTGCTACCGCCCATGCAATTGAAAGTCCGTCATATGTAGAAGTTCCTCTTCCAATTTCATCTAATATTACTAAACTATTTTCAGTTGCTTCTTTTAATATTGTTGCAACTTCCATCATTTCTACCATAAATGTACTTTGTCCCATGCTTAAATCGTCTGAAGCTCCAACTCTTGTAAATATTTTATCTACAACTCCTATTTTTGCTTCCATAGCTGGTACAAAGCTTCCTATTTGTGCCATTAAAGTAATTAAAGCAACCTGCCTCATATAGGTTGATTTACCTGCCATATTTGGTCCTGTTATAATAGAAAGCCTGTCTTCATCCTTATTTAAATATGTGTCATTCGAAATAAATTCTCCTGTATTTAATATTTTTTCTATAACTGGATGTCTTCCTTCTTTTATATCTATTATTCCAGAATTGTCTACTTGAGGCATACAATAATTCATATCTTCTGCAACAATTGCAAATGATGTAAGTACATCTAAACTTGCAATAGCCTCACTTGTTTGTTGAAGTCTTTTTATATTTTGAGCAATTTGTTCTCTTATTTTTACAAAAGCGTTATATTCTAAAATAACTACTTTTTCCTCTGCTCCTAATATTTGATTTTCTAAATTTTTTAGTTCTTCTGTTATATATCTTTCCGCATTTGTTAATGTTTGTTTACGTATAAATCTTTCTGGTACTTGAGATAAGTTAGATTTTGTTACTTCTATAAAATACCCAAATACTTTGTTAAATCCTACCTTCAAGTTTTTTATTCCTGTTTTTTCTCTTTCTTCTGCTTCTAGTTTTATAATCCAATTTTTTCCTTCTGTTGTTGCAGTTTTTAGTTTATCTATTTCTTCATTATATCCCAATTTTATAATTCCACCATCTTTAACTCCCATTGGTGGATCTTCTACAATTGCATTTTCTATTAATTTATATATATCTTGCAATTCATCCAGTTCTAAATACAACGTTTGTAGCATTGGTGACTTAGTTTGCTTTAAAATTTCTTTTAATTTTGGTAGTTTTGCTAAAGAATTTTTAAGTGTTATCATATCTCTAGCGTTTGCATTTCCATATGCCATTTTACCTGCCAAACGCTCTATGTCATATACTTTTTTTAATGATTCTACTATATCTCCTCTTAACATAAGACTTGTTTTTAATTCTTTAACTGCTGTTAATCTTTTATTTATTTCTATTGTATCTATTAGTGGATCATTTATCCATCTTCTTAAAAGTCTACTACCCATACTTGTTGATGTCTTATCTAATACCCATAAAAGAGTACCTTTTTTTGATTTATCTCTCATTTTTTCTGTTAATTCAAGATTTCTTCTTGCATTTATGTCTAATGACATATATTTAGAAATTTGATATATTATAATTTTATTTATATGTTCTAGTGAAGTCATTTGTGTTTGCTCTAAATACTCTATTAAAGCATTTATTGCACACACTGCTAATTGTTTGCTTTCTAAATTATTTACTTTATTTTGATTATTATCTAATATTGTAAATCTGTTTTTTAGCTTCTCTACATTTGGCTCATAAAATTTGTCATTAAAGTTTGTAATATATGTATTAAAACGTTCCTTAATTGTTTTTATTTCTTCTTCGCAATTACTCATCATACTATTTATTACTAGTTCAGATGGTGAATATCTTGCAATTTCGTCTAATAATTGTGAGAAATTTTTACTATCTTTTATTTCTGATGAATAAAATTCACCTGTTGAAATATCACATACACTTATTCCAAAAAATATTCCAGATTTGTATATACTCATTATAAAGTTGTTTTTTCTTTCTTCTAACATATTGCTTTCTACAACAGTTCCGGGAGTTATAATTTTTATAACTCCTCTTTTTACTATTCCTTTTGTTTGTTTTGGATCTTCTAGTTGCTCACAAATTGCAACTTTATATCCTTTTGCAACTAATCTTGAAATATACATATCTGCTGCATGATGTGGAACTCCTGCCATTGGTGCTCGTTCTTCTTTTCCACAGTCTTTTCCTGTTAATGTAATTTCTAATTCTCTAGATACCAATATAGCATCATCAAAAAACATTTCATAGAAATCTCCAAGTCTATAAAATAAAATACAGTCTTTATATTGTTCTTTTGTTTCAAGATATTTTTGCATCATTGGTGAATATTCTGACATATCTATTTTCCTCTCATTTTTCTAATGGTCAAAGGTGCACCTTTGAGCCTATATTATTTAAAGTTTTTTGTATATTTTAATTTTTCATATTTTTTATAATTTGTTCCATTTCTTGTTTTGTAAATTCGTATTTTTTGTTGCAAAATTGACATGTTGTCTCTGTTTTTTCTTCTGTTTTTATTAGTTTTTCTAATTCTTCTTTTCCTAGTGATATTAATCCTCTTTCAAATCTTTCTCTTGTGCAGTCACATTTATATTCTGGTGTAGTTTCTTTGTTTATAAGTTTTATTTTTTCATCTCCAGTAACTTTTTTTGCAATTTCTTCTAAGGTTAAATTATTATCTAGCATTTTTGAAATTGCACCAGCTTTAAAAATTGATTGCTCTAAATTTTGTATATCTTCTTCTTTTGCATCTGGCATAGGCTTTATAATATATCCACCTGCTTGTTTTACTCCTTCTTTATTTACTAATACCCCTAACGCAACTGCTGCTTGTTGTCCTTCTGATTTTACAAAATAGCTTGCAAAGTCATCTCCAATTTCTCCTGAAACTAATGGCACTATTCCAACATATGGTTCTTTTAATCCTATATCTTTTACTACATTTATAAATCCTTCTATCCCAACAGCACCTGATACATCCAATTTTCCATCTTCATTTAATGGTATATCTACCGAAACATTTTGTGCATATGCTTTCACTTGTGCTTTATTATTTGCTACTGCTATCATTTGTCCTATAGGTCCATTTGCCTTTAATTGTACTGTAATTACATCTTCACTATTTTTCATTTCTGCTGCCATGAGTGTTGTTACTGTAACAAATCTTCCAAGTGCTGCTGTTACAACTGGACTTAAGTTATGTATTTTTCTAAGGTTTTCTACTAAGTTTGTTGTATTTGCACATATTATGCTTATTCTTCCGTCGTATGCTAAGTATTTTTCTATTTTGTCTTGACTCATTTTATTTTCCTTTCTTCTAAAGTTAGAGAACACATCTCTACCCTAAAATTATTGCATCAAAGTATGAGGTATGTCCTCTTTATTATATCTATTAAATCAATTGGCATATATTTAATTATCTTTATGTGGTCTGAAATCTTCTTTGTTTTTACCACATACAGGGCATGTCCATTCTTCTGGTAAGTCTTCAAATTCTGTGTGCGGTTTTATTCCTGCGACTTCATTTCCTACCTTTGGATTATATATATATTTACAATTTATACATTCATATCGGGTTCCTTGCTCTCTACTTGGCTTTATAAAATTTCTTAACCCTATTGCTACTATTAAAATAATCATAATAGCAAAAGATAATGCTTTCCATATTCCACTGTCTAATAGTATTACTGCAAACATTCCGCAAACAAGCACTTATTCCATAAAGTATATATACAGCTTGTTTTGTTGAAAATCCTCTTCTTACAATTCTATGATGTAAATGTCCTTTATCTGCTTGAAATATAGCTTTAAATGATTTTTCTTTAATTAGTCTTCTAAATATAGCCCAAATTGTATCAAATATTGGTAAACCTAAAACAATTATAGGAAGAAGTATTACTGCTGCTGTATATGTTTTTGCAATACCTAAAATTGAAATAATTGATAATGTGTAACCTAAGAAATTTGAACCAGTATCTCCTATAAATGTTCTTGCAGGGTTAAAGTTAAATGGTAAGAAACCTACAATAGCTCCTGCTAAGGCTGTTATCATAATAATTGCTATTAATGGTGAATCATTTAAAGCAAATATTAATAGCATTGATAAACAAGATATTAACGATATACCAGATGATAAACCATCTAATCCATCCATTAAATTTATTGCATTTGTTATTCCAACAATCCAAATAATTGTAATTACAATTGATGATATTTCTTCTAATTGTATTGAATTTATAAAAGGTATATTAATATTTCCTATTCTTACTCCAAAAGATGTAACAATTATTGCTGCTAAAATCTGTCCTACAAGTTTTGTAATAGGTTTTATTGTTTTTATATCATCAATAAAACAGGTTATACCCAAAACAGCTAATCCTAAAAAGTATCCTATTATTTTATAAAAATATTCTGCATTTTTAAATAAATCTAAGTTTCCGTTATTTTCTATTGTCATTGTTATAAGCAGGTATAAAAAAGATACAACAAATCCACATATTACAGCTAATCCACCGTAATTTTGGCATTGGTTTTTTATACATTCTTCTGTCATCTTTTGGAACATCTATTGCTCCAACTTTTCTTGCAACTTTTATTGAATATGGTGTCATCATAAAAGATGTAATAAAAGCTAATAAAAATGCAATAGCTATATCTCCCCACATAATTTCTGCACCTCTTATTTCATATTTTCATTTTCTATTTGCTCTATCATTTTAATTCTTTCTTCATATCTTCCACCTTTAAATTCTGTTGCAAGCCATATTCTTACTATTCTTATAGCCAAATCTGATGGAATATAATCTCCTCCAAAAACAGCTACATTTATCTTATCGTCAGATGTAGCCAATCTTGCCTCTTCTTCATTTGTAAAATTTGCTGCTCTTACTCCTTTAAATTTATTTGCAACTATTGTCATTCCAGCTCCATTTCTACAAGCTAAAATCCCTAATTTGCATTTTTTAGAACTAACTTCCTCAGCTACTTTTTTTGCATATATTGGATAATCAGTTCTTTCTTCACTATCTGTTCCAAAATCTTTATATTCTATACCTAATTCATCTAAATATTTTTTTATTTCTTCTTTTAATTTATATCCTCCATGATCACTACCTATAGCTATCATATTTATCCCTCCGTTTCTTGCAATAAAATATATCATAATATTGCTTTTTTTACAATATTTTGCAAAAAAAATTAAAAATTAAAACAAAACATCTTGCATATTTTACCATTTCATGGTAAAATGTCCTTATTATAGTGTATTTTAGTTTAAGGAGGTGCTTATAAACATGCCAAATATTAAATCAGCAATAAAAAGAGTTAAAATAATTGAAAAGAAAACTATGAGAAATAATATGATTAAATCTGGTTATAGAACAGCTATAAAAAAATTTGAGCAAGCTATAGAATCTGGAAACGCTGAAGAAGCAAAAACTTTATTTTCTGAAGCTACTAAAAAAATAGACCAAGCTTGTACAAAAGGTGTTTTAGTAAAAAATACTGCTGCTAGAAAAAAATCTAGATTAGCAAAAATGCTAAATGCTTCTATAGCTTAGGTATAAAAGTTATATATAAAAATATGCGCATAGTTAAAGAAAAGCAATTTTAAATTGCTTTTCTTTTTTTATAAGGTCAGGCACTTTCGCAAGCTTATAAACATATAATTTGTTATAAGCCTTTGGAGGTGCATATATGTTTTATAGTTTTTTATGTTTTCTAAAGTCAGCTATTTTAGTTGTAGGTTACATACAAAGTGGTAATTTATTTCCAGAACCCCTTTCTCAAGAAGAAGAATCTTTATATTTAAAAAAGTTAAAAGATGGAGACGAAGAAGCTAGAAATATTTTAATTGAAAGAAATTTACGATTAGTTGCTCATGTTGCAAAAAAATATTCTACTTCTAATGTAGATCAAGATGATTTAATCTCTATTGGAAGTATTGGATTAATTAAAGGAATTAACAGTTTTGATGTTGATAGAAATATTAAGCTTTCTACTTACGTAAGTAGATGTGTGGACAATGAGATTTTAATGTATTTACGTAGCACAAAAAAGCTACAAAATGAAGTATACCTAAATGATACAATTGGTGAAGACAAAGATTCTAATGTTGTCACTTTGCAAGAAGTTTTAATTGCTGATGAAAAAACTATAGATGAACAAGTTGATTTAAAATTACAAATTAAAAGGTTGTATTCTAAAATTTCGAGCATTTTAAAAGATAGAGAAAGAACAATTATTAACTTACGTTTTGGGCTTGATGGAAATAAACCCAAAACTCAAAATGAAATTGCAAAATCTATGGGAATTTCTCGTTCTTATGTTTCTAGAATAGAAACAAAAGCAATTAATAAACTTGCTAAAGGATTTGAAAAATAATATAACAAATCTCGCTTCGCGAGACCTTTTCTCTACATCTTAAGGTTTGCTATCTTAATTCAAGGTCTTAAAAGAAGCGTAAAGATTTGTTGACGCGAAAATTTACAAAGTAAATTTTCTGTGCAATGTTTTGTTTTTTTATATAATAGGAAAGTAGAACTTTCCTATTATATAAAAAAATAGGTGGCAATTATTAGTGCCACCTATTTTGTTTAATTATTCAAGATATAAATGTTAAAATTTATATTTTAAGCAGATAAAGTTTCTAATTTTTATAAATTCTCAATTATATTTGTTTTTAACTTACTATATTCTTTCATAAGTAACATATTCAAAATCTAGTTTATTTTCTTCATCTTGTATTCCTTTTTCCCTTGAAATTTCTTTCCATTTATTCTTATCTATTTTAGGAAAAAGAGAATCTCCTTCAAAATCTTTATTTATTTCTGTTACATACATTTTTGTCACATATTGCATTAATAAAGCATATATCATTGCTCCACCTATAACAAAGTTTTCTTCATTATTGTCAATATATTCTTTTATTTCTAACATTGAATGAACAACTTTTACATTTTCATCATTTACAGAAAAATCTGGATTTTGACTAAATACTATATGTTTTCTGTTTGGCAAAACTCTACCCAATGATTCAAAAGTTTTTCTTCCCATTATTATAGTATGTCCTACAGTTAATTGTTTAAATCTTTTTAAATCTGCTGGCAAATGCCATAACAATTTATTATCTTTTCCAATTATATTATTTTTTGCCTTTGCAACTATTATACTTAACATATTTTTCTCCTTATTCTGCTACTGGTATTTTCCCTAATTTTATTTCTTTATTATAATCATAATCCTGAATTTCGAAGTCTTCCACTTTAAAATCATAGAAATTCTTTGTTGGATTATTTATTATTAATTTTGGATGTACATCAATTGGTTTTGCTTCTATCAATTTTTTAACCAAAGGTATATGTCTATCATAAATATGACAATCACCTATATTATGTGTTAAAGTTCCAACTTCTAATCCGGTGACTTGTGCAAACATACATTGAAGTGCTGCATATTGCATTGTATTCCAGCCATTTGCAGCTAACATATCTTGTGAACGTTGATTTAATATTAAATGTAATTTGCCTTCTTTAACTAGCCATTGTGTTCCATATACACATGGTTCTAAAGCCATATCTTTTAATTCTGAATGATTAAATATATTTGTCATTATACGTCTACTAGATGGATCGTTTTTTAATAAATATAATACAAAATCAACTTGGTCCATCTCTTTTATTCCATCTTTTGTTTTAAATTCGTATTTCTTTCCCATTTGATATCCATAGGCTTTTCCTATTGTTCCATCCTCTTGCATCCATTGATCCCAAATATGTGAGTTTAAATCAGATATCTTGTTTGATTTTTTCTGCCAAATCCATAATATTTCATCTATTGCTCTTTTAACTATATTTGTATTGTTTCGTAAAGTTATCATTGGGAACTCTTTTCCAACGTCATATTTATTTGTTACCCCTAATATAGAATAATAATTTGCTTCTTCTCCATCTTCCCATCTTGTACGTACATTAGTACCTTCTGAAGAATATCCATGTTCTAATATTTCTTTACATGTTTCTATAAAATTTTTATCTGCTTGTGTCATTTTATACATATCCTCCTTTTATTTTTATAATAACTAATATAACATTAATATAAAAAAAAGTAAATTATTTTATTTTTTACCAACCACTTTTAACATTTAAAGCATAGCGCCGATAGGTCGTTGATTCGAGTCCAAGAGAGCCAACGACCACACGGCTCTAAACTATAAAAAATTTTTTTACCAACGACTCCTAGCATCGAACTAGATGTTTCAAATCTTGTCTTCGCAATCTTTGAAATATCAGTTCATGCATATTCAGAAACTTCGCTTTCTCTGCCACTGGCAGCGCTCGT